>NZ_CEZLMY010000196.1:0-6003 GCF_983033635.1 Psychromonas sp.
CAATATAAACATAAATTTTAAGAGCAATGGTCTATTGAAAAGCTAATTTATCACCCTGCTGTTACTTTAACTCAATAATATTAACGATTTTAAATTAACTTCACTAAATTAGCGCTTTTATAATGCGTTGCCTGCGATTCTTTTGTCAAAAATGTGCATTGTGATAAAGCGCGATTTAACTAATAGCGTACTATTGACAAAAAATAAGTTTCCCTTTTTTAACGTTAATATTTTGCAGTTAAAATATCTGAACTTATATAAAACCATATATTTAATAGGTACTTCCATGGCTAAAACTAAAACAATAACAACTGACGATATACTGCTGGTATTATGTGATTCAGTAAAGTCAGTGCTCACCACTGCAACCGATCACCCAATCCACTACTCTTCGATGGTGCAGAAAATTAGTAAAACCTGTCTTAAACCCGATCTCGGCTGTTTCGTGCTGTTTGATGGTGGCTTCTCGGGATTAGTGATTATCAACTTCACCGCAGGCGCCGCACTAGAGATATATCAAAACTACATGTTGCATATGGGCATCCCCGAAAATGAGCTAGCACAATCACATACTGCCGATGATGTGGGCGATGTGATGGGGGAACTGATGAATCAAATTGTCGGAGATTTTACCGGGAATATAGGCCATCAGCTGCACACCTCTATTACCCAAAATCAACCGAAAATGTTAACCATCAATAAGCAGGTACTACTCTCTATTGATACCAACCTGGACCGACCGCAAGCAAGACGAGTCACTTTCACCACAGAAAAGAATAATATTTTCTATCTAGAGATGGCGATGGATAAAACCGAATTTATAAAACTGTCCACATTCAAAGAGAAAGAAAAATTTGATCTGGATTCATTAATCGACCAGGAGCAAAACGGTAAGAGAGAATCTAAACCAGCAAGCTCAAGTAACCAGGTTGTAGAGCAAGATTTACTTGATGAATTAGGAATTTAGCGCTTCTCTTTGTTGAATAGTTAAGGAAAACAAGCAGGTGCAGTGAGAAATAAGATCCTATAAATAAATCGCTTACGGGATCTTGTTTTTACACTCTCATTTCAGCCTCGTTAATTAGCTTTGGGCTATACTTTTAGAGTGATGATCATTAAAGGAGATCTGCTCATGAGTATTGTAACCAGAGTGAGTGCATATCTGGATAAAAGGCATATCCACTACCAATTATTGAAACATGCACCAAGTCATAATTCCCTCAGTTCAGCAATTACCTCAAATGTCCCTGCAACACAGGTTGTAAAAGGCGTGATGCTTGAAGATCATGAAGGTAAGAAGCTGATGGCAATTTTGCCAGCCAGTCATAAAGTCAGTTTAATCACACTCAATGAAAAGTTAAATCGACAGTTTCATCTAATGAAAGAAGCAGCCGTCTATGAGTTGTTTGATGATTGCGATCATGGGGCTGTTCCACCCCTAGCGCAGGCTTACAACATGGATAGAGTGTACGATGAATATTTAATGCAGCAACCACAGTTATACCTGGAAGCTGGTGATCATACATCTTTAATACAGCTGACTAAGGATGAATTTGCTCAATTGATGCAGGATGCAAAACCTTTACGCTTTACTCATAGAGTATTTCATTAAGGTGCACAGCTTAAAATAGAGCACTAAGCAGCTGGATATCAAAAAGCTGACCAGGTCAGCTTTTTTCATTTACGAAACGCTATCACTTTGCTCCTGAACTAAGTTATCAAGGCTAGCTAACTGCTCAAACACCGCTTGGCTGTATTCAAGTAGTTTATTCAATTCAGGCTGGCCTTCATTTAACCATTCCAATAAACTCGCCAGTTGATTTTCAAGTGCCAGCGGTTTTGCTTTTTCATAAGCTGCGCTTAGCTCATTATTTAAGGGCATCAACTGATCCGCAATCTCTTTTGCAGGCAAAACTTGTTGATACTCTTTAACACTCGCGTAGGTTTCCGTTCTTTGTAAGTTCATTGAAAACGCAGACAACTGACTGGTATCCATGCCAATTTCTAACGCCTGCTCAAACGCTTGCTCAAGATCACCGTCAAAAAACAGCTCACTGACGTTTTGCAGATTACCCATTAACTCATTAATTGCAGCCTGCTCATCTTCATTAAGATCACCATTCACTGCAAATGAAAATGCATAGTTCAACGATTCCTGGCTCGATGATGCATAATCCAGCGAATTGGCGTCATAACGCAGAGCTGTTGCATTTTGCTGTAGATATTCAGCATTAAACTGAATATCAACTTGATCGCCCTCTTGAGTCGTAAAACTAAAGGAAGCTGCGTTGCTTAAATTATAAAGACTCGCTTCGCGGTAATTGGCAATGCCCACAACAGGCTGTGCAACTAATTGCTCAGAGAGATCTTTTAAGCCCTCTTTTAATAACGAATTAGCTTCGTGAATACCATTTTTAATATCATCCGTCATTAATCCTGATTCTTCAAGCTCAGCAGAGGCATCGGCGATGCCCATTTTGATCCCTTTTTTAGCATCATAAAGCATGTTCTTTAAAGTATTATCATCAGCCCCATTTTCTTTCGCTTGCAGTAACGCCTCTTTCACAAAACCTAATACATTTTCTGCGACCTTTTCAAAATCAAAGCTTGAACTGTTATCATTAGCGGCTTGCTGTGGCATACCCAATGATTCAGCTAACCTCCCCTGCATAATATTGGTTGCGATATTTTTTTTATCGAGCTGATGAACACTGTTGGAGTGTGCTGAAACTTCTGATTTACCATGACCATTCAACAACTTGTTAAACATCGCCATAGGTTGAAAATTTTGCATTGCAATTTTCATGATCTTCTCCGAACATAAATACTTATTAATAATCAGAACATACTTACTCTGTATCGGCAAAAGATAATAATTCTTAAACTAAAGACAACAAAGAGGTAAACGCATCTACACTTTTTAATACAGATCCAGATCAGCTTATAAAAGATATATTTATTTTCTACTGTCAGCTCTGTTAAGTTAATGACAAAATGGATCAACAAGTTTCAGCTTCAACAAACAACTGATGGATTTCAGGTGGTTACCTGCTTGTTGTTTATGCCAATAAATTTTACCGGCAGTCAAACATTGGCAGCACCTGTTTTTTAGTAACAGCACATTATTTTTCTAATCAAGCAATTAGAGGTCTTTATGTCCAGAACATTATTAATAACAGGTGCTAATCGCGGTATTGGATTGGCACTGGCTACTCTTTATAAAAAGGCTGGCTATCAAATAATTGCAGTTTGCCGTAGTCGAAGTGATGAAATCGCAGCATTGGCTGACCAATTAATCACCAATATCGATTTTACCAATGCACAAGATATCAATACGGTTTATCAACAGATCAAAGATCAACCTGTCGATCTGCTTATCAACAACGCGGGTCTGTTACAGGATGATAGTCTGGGAAGTATTGAGCTAGATAGCTTGCGTCAACAGATGGAAATAAACGCCTACGCACCTTTGATGTTTACCCAAGCGATACAAACCTGTTTAAAGTCCGGTAGTAAGATAGTGAATATTACCAGTCGTATGGGCTCAATCAGCGATAACGATTCCGGCGGACGCTACGGTTATCGCGCTGCAAAAGCTGCGTTAAATGCATTCACTAAATCTCTGGCTATTGATCTCAAAGAGCAAGGTATTGCAGTTGCCGTTGTGCATCCAGGTTGGGTGAAAACTCGTATGGTTAATTTTAATGGTTTAATAACGGCAGAAGAGTCAGCTAAGGGCATAGCAGCAAGGATTGCAGCACTGAACCTAGAAAATAGTGGTTCTTTTTGGCATAGTAATGGTGAGTTATTACCTTGGTAATACTCTCCATACAGAGTTATTTAAAATCAAACGACTGCAGTACAAAGCTCACTGATTAAGTTCACTTGAACTGTTATGCGATTGAACGCCATACAGTTTCACAAGCAGGTTTTGCAGTGCTTCCTGCCGATCAGGAGGCGTTGCTGAAAGCATATTTTCTTGCTGTAAAATTGCCAGCAACTTGCGCGGTACGGCATGCTTGTATCCGACTATTTCCACGTGACCGGCATCAACCTGAATATTGATCACTTGTGAATAGTGGTCAATCACTGGGTGATACTGCTCTGCTAATTCAAAAACATAATCACTTTCAATACATACTCCCTCATTATCAACTTTGCGGCAGGTATTTTGTTCATTAGTAACAACTTTCAGGTAACGCTGTACGGAAGGTAAAAGTGGTTCAGGATGTTGAATAAAATTCGACTTTGAAGTTATCTCAAACCAGTTATCTCCGGTAATACCCCAGCATATTCCCGGAATAATACCTAAACTCAGCCAGTTTAATGTACGTGAGCCGCATAAATTAGCATTTTCTATACCAGCGAAGGGGGCTGCCACAGTGATCAGTTTTATATTTATATCACTGTCTTGCCAATGATTAGGGCGATTATTTTCCATCGCCTTGCGCGCGACTAACCCCCCCATACTATGGCCGATAATGGAGATGTTTTTATTTTTGCTGACAGTCGCTAGTTGCTGCAAAGCAAAAACTAGTTTATCTGCACTGGCAATTAAACTATCTCGATCATCATAGCTATAACAAACAGCCTGCTGCCCGTGAAATGCATATAGTTGCGCCAATGATCGAAAACGTCCTGCAGAACTTTTACGACCATGCACCAAGACCGTTAGCGGATAATTTGAATTAAATAACAGGGTGCGATCTGCTGAATCAGTACAAGCACCTAAGTTTGCTATTTTCACCACTATATCTGGCGTTGGCAGGCGACCTGGCTGTAGCGGCTGTGGTTGCGCCACATAGGTGGATGAATTAGAACAAGCAAGTAATGATGCAACAAACCCAAATAATAAGATTAATCTCATAACTGTTATTCCCTGAACTTTATGAAATGTGAGCACTGCTTCGCGCATTCAGGCGTAATGACACTGTGCATATAAATACTATTTAGCTAAAAAATAACTTTGAAACCCTACTATTAAAAATAGTGCAGTTTATAAGCTTCCGCTTGGAGAATTTATCTAGCCGATTGAATTAATCCAATGCTAGAGTGCACTTATTTACCTCTTATAATTACGCAGCTCCTGCACAAGCAAATTTTAAATATTCAACAAAGCGCAACAAAAGCAATTGGCTTTTGCTACAGTTTAATAAAGTACAAAAGGTCACTAGTTTCTTTGTTTTTTTGCCACAAAGGCAACCCCTGATAACTTTGCTTTCTACTCGGGTAAGTAAAATGACTAAAAAACTCTTTCTCGGCATCAGCTTAGATAAACAACAGATGCTGCAAATAGGTCAACTGCAGGCTCATTTTGGCGCAGACGTCAGACTAGTCCCTGCGACGAACCTGCATATGACTATCGCTTTTTTCGGACTTGTCTCTTGCAAAACGCGACGAAAACTCGAAAAACGCATCACAGCTCTACACAAACCTCAATTCAGCATTACACTCGATACATTAAGCCTCTGGCGAAAACCCAGAGTACTTTGCATTACCGGACAAGCGCAAGATAAGGCACTGCTACAGATAGCAAATGAGTGTCAATTATTAGCATCCACACTCAATCTGCATCCAAGTGAACATATTTTTTCAGCACACATCACACTGGCGCGCAAAGCCAAAAAAATGCCCCAGTGTCCCGCATCTCAGCTTTTATTTTCACCTCTTATTATAACCCCCAGCGCTATCCATCTGTTTGAATCAAAGAGCTGCGACAATGGTGTAGAATATCAAATATTGCGTTCATGGAATCTGCACTAGCGTTAAGCGCCCGCTTCTTATCGCAATGTAATTCCTTGGCAAACAGTGCATAAAGGGAGCAATGTATCAGCTGGCAAAACAGCAGAAATTTACGATTGCAGCTTACAGCTATTTTAGTAAATCAATGAGTATTGAGATCCTCAGCAAGGGAGATTAATCGGAATAAGTTGCAGCTCAGTTGAGGTTTATCTGCGGAGCACTGCGTGCATTTTTTATCTTAAAAGGATTATTGTTTATTGA
>NZ_CEZLMY010000197.1:0-5510 GCF_983033635.1 Psychromonas sp.
AGTAATACATCCTGTCTTAACGCTTTACCTTCCGCACCAGTTGCGTGACCGATTTCACGGGCAACTTTAGTATCAAAACTGGCCGCCAAGGCAACTGGCGCCGGCATAGCTGTTGCCTTAGTGCCAATTAAGCGAATGCCTGCCGGGCCATCGGTTAATCGTACTGCCGGGATACCCAGCTCTGGGACACCTTTAAGGTAGCCTACGGCAGCGGTGGCTTCAGCAGCAGTCCTAGGCTCTTGTGCACCCATTAACATGTCGACTTTTTGTTGCAGTGTCATTTTCGAAATTAGCGCATCAACGCGTGTCTGCGTTGCCGGCGCATCTGTGTCTGGGTTTTTCGCATCTGTTGAGCTACTACTATCATTACATCCGCTTACAACAACGGATAAAAGGGCGGCAGTAATAGCCATCGATAGTTTTTTTTTGCTGAATAAATTTTTCGGGGTATTCATGTTTACTCCTAAGCTGGTTTAATGATTCTCCAATAAGGTTTTATTGGCTTCTCACGCGCAATGTAAAATATTTACCAAGCATGGCGCTAATCATTTGGATGCAGGAATCTATCATTAGAATACACAGGTATCGAAGTGTGAGCTATCTACATATTTAACCTCAACTCGGGATAATTATAGCGCAATACTCTTTAATATCATTGGGTTAAGATTTTGTAGCATACAGTGCTGATAGTTTTGAGTAGTTCAAGGCAAATCAAGCCGACGCATTACGACTGTTGTTTGCGGCGTTAATGCAGTCTCTTCCAAAATTGATTTCTAAGTCGGTTCACGCCCTGAGGATTAGTTCAAGCTTTTCCTCAGTCTAATAATGGTGAACCGCGATCTTTTAATGCTCTTAAATAACGAACTTCGTTATAAGGCTTGTGATCCTGCCAGCACCTATAAACAATTCTGATCCATTTGAATGCAAGGGCACGAATAGCGGCTTGATGTGAACTGCCCAATTCTCTTTTTTTGAGATAAAAAATTTTAGCCCAATACGAACTATAAATTGAATGAGAAGCCCATTCGATAAATGTTTGCCTTAAAAACTTAGGGCATTGCCACCGCCAATGTACCCATGATTTTTTACCACTACGCTCTGTGACTGGGGCAATTCCTGCATATTGTTGTAACTGTTGAGCAGAAGTGAATCGGTCTCTTTGCTCACCGAACGCACTTAGCAAGCGGGCAGACAGGCAAGCTCCTGCACCTGGTAGTCCTGTAAATAATTCTGCGTCTGGTAATATTTTCATTAACTCAGCAATTTTGTGATCAAACAGTTTTATGTGCTTCATTGCACATATAATTCGCTCTAGTAAAGCGGTCATAAACAGAGAGTGGGTATCAATGACGGCTTCATCTTCAGTTAGCGGTATTGCCTCTTTTATGGCATTTACACGCTTAGCAATTTTTTGGATATCACGTATGTAGTTGCTATGGAAAAAGTCCTCTAAGGTGTCTTTGTGGGCTCTCTGTGCTTGCTGAAGAGTGGGCCAACGAGTCATAAATCGACAAAAGATACGGGAGTCTTTTTTGGGGAACCATTCAACAGCTTGAGGAAAATACTGTTTTAATGTGTCGATAGTTTGATTAACGGCTCGTTGCTTTTCATCTACTAATTTCCTTCTTTGTTCAACAAGATACATAAGCTTCCGCATATTAGTACTTTGAGGTTTTAGTGGTATGAATTTCTCAGGATAGCGAAGCATTAACTCTAATGCGAGTTCTGCATCAGTGGGATCATCCTTCGCCCTGCTAGGTTTAAATGCTGTTCTATATTTAGCTAATGTCGTCGGGTTAACTGGAATTATTACAATAAAATCATACTTTTGTAAGGCGTAAACAATCGGGCCTTTGCTGAGTTCAACAGCAACAGCGATAGGACCAGCAAATCGTTTTTTTAGATTTTTAGCCCATGTGTCAATATTTTTAGGCTTGTGTTTGATGACGGATAATTCTCGTTTGTTTGTAGCAAGATCTTGTAAACAAATATCATGTTTATCATCTGCCCAATCAATACCAACAAATGCATGATATTGATTTATTTCTAAATGAGTATTCATAGTGCCTCCAAAGGTTTAAAGAGGATGCATGCGTTCTCAAACTCTTCGAAGGCAATATAATGAGCGTTGCTGGCAAGCCCTGAGTATTCGTTAGTGAGTTTGAGTCACTCATTTTGTCGAAAGCAAAGCGCAAAACATCGAATGTTAAGGGGCGATATTCGTACAAAATGAGTGCATGTCTACATATCATTATTAACGATATTTGTAGACAACTCATATTATATTGGGGCACATTGCGAGATAGGAAATGTTGCCGTTGTGATACTTTTTACGATAAGTACACAGCGGAAAAATTCTGCATAATATCTATTCCCTTTAACTTGTGATTTACCCGTGACTCTGGATAATATATTGCTCAATTAGTATGAGAAGGAATTAACAAATGAGCAACGACAAGCAAGCGATCAAAAGTGCTGACTTAATTGTATTAGCAAATGCACAGTTACCAGAGCATGAAGATTTTATCGTAGGTGTTAAGGTACAAAGTGTTGCAGAACAACATGGTGTTATTACTTTTAAAGGCGAATCATTTTTAGATGAAAATGGCCTACCTACAGCAAAGAGTATGATCGCTTTCAACTTATATAAATGGCTTTGTCACCATTTTTCAAATAAATACACGTTAATTGATTGAAAATAGCGGTCACAAAATATTCCCTAATTTAGGAGAAATGGGTTCTACTCAAGAATATTACAAATACTTCAATTAGGTTTTATTGTTAGTAGAAGCCAATAGTACCGTTTTTTCAGCACGTGAATCTTGCACAGGACTGTTGTGGCTGAGTAAAATTGGCCATGATTTTGTAAGTTTCTAATTCACTATGGGGCGTTAGCGCCTCATCAATCTAACTCGCAACGGGGCACAAACCGACTTAGAACTTTTGCACTATTTGTCTGTTGATATTCCCCCATTTACGCTCGCTTTCTCCCAGTAGCGTGCAAAATCGAAGTTCCTTATCAGTTAAGTCGATCTGAATGGTCATTGCTTGAACGATTGCGCTAATGTACTTTCGCCCCCAAAGCAATTTAGAAACCTATAAATCAATGATCCAAATTACTTAGCCACTTCATTCATAAGCCCCCCCTCCTCTCCATCCGGTCCCCACTCCCAGCGTAAACTTCTATCATGGCTGTAGTCAGGTTCATCATCCAGCTGTGCATAAGTTTTACCGGCGTATTTTCAAAGATCCTGTTCAATAACCCGCAGATCTGTATCAGCAGTTAAAGCGAACAATTTTTCAAAAGGTGCAGCTGTCTGTTTAGCACGTATAAGAGGCGAGCTGATAATATGATCTATCGGGTGAAACTGCAGCACTTCTTCAGCTATCTGAACCGCATCCTTTTTGCCTTTTCCAGTTAGAGGGAAATCTAATTGTGAAGCTAAAATATCAGAGAGGTTTACTTCACTTTCAGCATGGCGCATAAAATAAAGAGTAGTCATCAAATAACCTTATAAATCAACATTAAAATGAAAATAAACTAAGGGTTGGCAGCCTTAAAAACGGTCTCTCATTTAATCTAAATATGAGCTTAAATTATACAGGATAAGGACTTGAACAACTTAATTTGAAACCTCGACAAAGGTAAATTTTTAGAAAAAAACACATTCAATAAACAGAGTTTTTGCTGGGAGTCCTGGTCGCTATGGCTGTAAATGCCAATTCCGTTAATTCAACGGCACAGAAAACATGGATGAAGCACAAACAATAATCGCGCTGTTCGGGCAGCAAAAGCGTTTTTATGACTGCTAAAAAACTTCCGGCTCCCCCATAAGTGAAAAGTGACGCAAGTTAATAACCTGCGTAATACCTCTTGATTATTGCTTACATTACCTCTATCGCATTGAATACCTTCTATTTCTGGCGTTATCCACTCGCACTGCCTGTGCGGTTTCTTTGCTTATTACTGTCTTGCCAACAGGAGCCAGCGCCATTACTGCCATCTTCACATGCTGCATACCAAAGGGAATACCAATGATGGTTAAGCAGCACAATACAGCTGAAATTAAATGACCGATCGCCAGCCATAAACCTGCAAATAAAAACCAGATCACATTCCCTAAGAAACCTAAGGGGCCTGTTCCTATATCCTCTCTTAGCGTTAAATCATCTCGCGCGATAATTTCTTTTCCAAATGGAAAAAATGCCAGCCTGCCCATCACAAAGCAAGATTTAGCCCAAGGAATACCAACTATGGTAAGGCAGGCGATAACTCCAGCTAACCACCAGGCGAGTCCCATTACTACCCCGCCAAAAACAAACCAAATTAAATTACCGATTGCTCTCATTATATTTATTCCTCTTACATAATATATCCACAAGAAAACTGACAATAAGCGGCTAATAAAGTTAACTCCAGCCCCAAATAACATGAAACTATCTTAGTACTCTGCTTTTTAACTCGGTGTGAATCTTATATTCATATTCCATTCATGTTAGTCGTGATAAAAATAAATCATAAAAAAACAGCCGTTTAGGTTGTTCTCTATTTTATAAAACACTAGTGTTTCACAAATAAATAACCATAATCTGCTAGCATCAGGATATTAATCAAAAGTTGTTAACAGGTGCAGGATTCTCATGTAACGCATTAAGGATAATAATAATGAAGGTACTAGTAGTAGAAGATAACATTCAATTAGGGGAACAAATCTGCGAAGCATTAGAAAGTGTTGAGTGGGTCCCGGAACATTCACAGGACGGCATTGATGCTTTGTATCGTGCAACCTCTGAAGAGTGGGAAATTATAATACTGGATTTAGGACTGCCTAAGCTGGATGGACTTACGGTATTAAAGGGGATCCGAGATGAAGGGATTAATACACCTATTATTATTTTAAGCGCCCGAGATAGTCTTTCACAAAGAATAGAAGGACTGAATGCCGGCGCAGATGACTATCTAACTAAACCGTTTGAAATGGTTGAACTGATAGCCAGAGTTCGCGCACAATTAAGACGGGCATCAGGTAACACATCCACGGTGATAAAAATGGGAGACCTCAGCCTTGATACACGAACCTCAAAAGTTACCTGGCAGGGCGTGCCCGTAAATCTGACCGCCTTGGAATACAAGGTTGTCGCCTACTTTATGCATAACCCCGATAAAGTGATACCGCGTACAGAATTAGTTGAGCATATTTACAAACAAGACTTTGACCGGGACTCAAATACCGTGGATGTTTTTATCGGCCGAATTCGTAAAAAAACCTCCTCTGAGGTCATCAAAACGGTACGCGGGCTGGGATATCAACTCAATGCTTAAACAAAAAATAAATTTTTCCAGACTCAGTTTACGTCAGCGGCTGCTGTTTTCTGCCGCTGTCTGGCTGCTCCCTGTGATACTGGTTGTAGCGGTATTGATCCCCTCGGCCATCAACGAGCATTTGAAGAAAAATATTAATACTCAAATCGAATTGTTATTAGACACGGTTGAAAAGAAACTGAGCCTC
>NZ_CEZLMY010000197.1:5520-5918 GCF_983033635.1 Psychromonas sp.
CCAGAAAAAATCATCAAATCCCGTTCGTTATGGGATAAAGAACTGTTATTTGATAAAGAAAACGATATCGTTTACGGCGCAGATAATGAAAAATTAATCTACATAGAGCGCAGAGTCTTCCTGGATGGTTTTGCTCAGCCGATCACCATCGTAATTGGCAGAGATGAAGGCCCAGTGAAACGCACCACAACAGTGTTAATGAAAGAAGTGAGGGTAATTCTGGTTATATTCTTTAGCTGCTTATTATTGATTATCGCTTTTCAGGTAGGCTGGGCCATGAAGCCTCTCAATCGGCTGCAAAAAGAGTTAGAGTCACTAAGAGCCGGGAAATTAAGCTCTCTGAAGAAGTCCTACCCTAAGGAGATAGCGCCTGTAGTCGCAGATTTAAATGCCTTAGT
>NZ_CEZLMY010000198.1:0-5871 GCF_983033635.1 Psychromonas sp.
TTAGTCTTGATTACCTTATTGCGGCATCATTTATGGCGGCACCTGGTGGTCTATTAATGGCTAAACTTTTAGAGCCTGAAACAGAAACACCAAAAGATGAAATGGACCAGTTAACTGATGAAGAACTAGAAGCTGATGCAGCTGGCAAACCAGTAAACGTAATTGATGCAGCGGCTTCTGGTGCATCTGACGGTCTTCACTTAGCAATGAACGTTGGTGGTATGTTAATCGCGTTTATCGCTTTAATCGCTTTAATCAACACTATCTTAGGTACTGTAGGCGGTGTATTCGGTCTTGATACTCTAACTCTACAAGTGATCTTAGGTTACTTATTCGCACCAATTGCGTTCCTAATCGGTGTTCCATGGTCTGAAGCGATGCAGGTAGGTAGTTTACTAGGTCAGAAACTAGTAGTGAACGAGTTTGTTGCTTACATCGACTTCGTTGGCATCAAAGATACTTTAAGCATGAACTCTCAAGTAATCGTTACTGTTGCTTTATGTGGTTTTGCAAACTTATCTTCAATGGCAATCTTACTTGGCGGTCTAGGTGTACTTGCACCATCACGTCGTCCTGATATTGCACGTCTGGGCTTAAAAGCAGTACTTGCTGGTACTCTATCTAACTTTATGAGTGCTTGTTTAGTGGGTATCTTCTTCGCAATGAGCGTAGCTTAATTTCATAATAACAACCCGTACCAATTACATTAAATGAACGTCTATTTACTGTGATTGGTATAACCCCAAGCGCTTGGAAACAAGTTCTGAGCTGCTTGGATCTCTTACTAAAGAAAATCAAAGTAAAAAAGCGGGGACAGCCAAAGCTTTTTGTTCTCCGAGAAGACAAACGCGCTGCCGTTTGTGGTAATCCTCCTAATATTGAGCTCAATGAGTAATGTTCCTGTAATTCCGCTTTACTTTCTCCTGCCATATCAAATAGTCAATTTCATAAGTTAATTTGTAAAAAATCACTGCAGGAAAGCTTTGGATGTCCTGTTTGTTGTTCTCCCTGTTTGTTGTTGCTCACTGGCTAATTAAGCTCCTCTACTGTGTAATCAATTGTCATTATGTAAAAATAACATCATCAACATTTGAAGTTATGAATGCAATTAATGAAATTTAAGTCAATAGGTGTGATAATGCCTAAATCCATTGCTTAAGTTATGGATTAACAAGAGTTTGTTTGGAAAAAGGTGACGGTCAGTGCACCACTAAAGATCATCATTACGCTACGCGCCCAGCAAGCTTTAATAATCAGCAAGTTTACAAGGACGAAAAATGCTTGTTTTTTCAAAAAAATATCACCTTAAAGCGCTCACCTTAGTAGCAATCACTGTCTTAGCTAGCGGCTGTGGTTCTAGCTCGGAAGATACTCCGAAAATAGACATTCCTATTGGTGAAGCTAAAGCCGAAACCCTACTGGACATGAGCCAAGTCGCTATCGATGACCAACCTGCACTCGCCAAAGATTGGCACAAAGGCGCAGTATTTATGGAGATTTTTGTACGCAGCTACAAAGATTCCGACGGCGATGGTATTGGCGATTTTGAAGGTCTGACCTCGCAACTCGATTATATTGCAGAGTTAGGCGTAGAAGGCATTTGGTTAATGCCTTTTAGCGAAAGCTCAGACAAAGACCATGGCTATGAGGTTGTTGACTACCGCAGTATTGAGAGCGATTACGGTACACGTGAAGATTTTGATGAATTCTTAAAACAAGCGCACGCACGCGGCATTGGCGTAATTGCTGATTACGTGATTAACCACAGCTCTGGCGATAATCCAGTGTTTATCGACTCCGATAACAATGCCGGTGGCAAACGCGATTGGTATATGTGGGAAGAAAGCGATCCCAAGTGGCTTAACCCTTGGGGAGGGCACGCTTGGCACAAAGGAGCCTACGGTTATTATTACGGGGTATTTCAATCCAACATGCCTGACTTTAATGTTGAAAACAGCGATGTTATGGAATTTCACTACGACAATCTACGTTACTGGTTAAACGCAGGTATTGATGGATTCCGCTTTGATGCGGTGGGGCAGCTAGTTGAAAATGGTCCCGATCAAACTACAGGTCAACCAGAAAACACGGCTATTCTTTACGGCTTGCAGCAGGTTGTTACTCAAGGTTACAGCCATCGCTACATGATCTGTGAAGATCCCACTAGCTCTGCTAGCGTAGTAAATGCAGCCGGCGATGACTCTTGCGGCTCTTCTTTCTCTTTTTATTTAAACGACTCAATTATGAGTGCGGTGCAACAAGGTTATGCCGGAAGTGATTTTACCGATAAATTAACGAGTTATCCCCTCGATAAGATGGGTATAGTACTGGCCAACCACGATCTATTTTCCGGTCATCGAATTTATGAACAAGTGGGCGGAGATGAAGCCAAATATCGCCTAGCGGCAACTACCTTGCTCACGTTACCGGGCCAACCCTTTGTTTATTACGGTGAAGAAGTGGGCATGGGGCATACCAAACATAGCAGCGGTGATTACCTGTTAAGGGCTCCAATGAGCTGGACTCATGAAGGAGGCTTTACCACTGGCACCCCTTATAGAGAAATTGCCACAAATACGGAAAACTACAATGTTACAAGCCAAATGGCGGATAACAGCTCGATTTACCATCACTATAAAAAACTAATACAACTGAGAAAAGCCACACAAGCTTTGCGCAGCGGCGACCTCACTGTATTACATGAAGGGGAGGTGTTGGCATATCGTCGTAGCATTTCTGCTAGTAATGTCTTAGTTGTACTTAACTATAGCGACAGCGCCCAAGACGCAAGCATTCCGCTAGAGGTCTCTTCAGCAGTGTTAAGTCCATTAGCGGGTTTCGGCTCAGGAAATGTCAGTCGCACTTCTGATGGAAGCTTAGCTCTGCAGCTTGCCGCGAATGAGATAAGGATTTATCAATACTAGCTAAGCCATTTTCAGAGGTAGCAAATCATAACTAAACAATGCTATCCCTCATTACATTAATGGTGAGGGATAGTTATTTTGGCGCATATACACAAATCAAATAAATTGGCAGCTTTTAATAAAGCTGTCACTTTATCATCGCACACACTTCCTTTAGTCATCAGGCCATTTTTTGTCGTATCTACAAAGGGAGTTTTAATACCAATCGGCAGTATTCAACAACCTGTGTCATTTCAGTAAACTAATAGAAAACGGAAATGACGCATGTCCAACTCATTTGATTTTGAATCTGCATTAAAAGCACTCCAATCAGGTAAATCACTTAATGGCAAAGACTGGGTTCTTACGTCTCTAATCACATTGAAAAAGTGGACAGGCAAAGCTTTGGCTGTCCTATTTGTTGCTCCGCAGGACATAAAAACCATCAGGATCACCCATTAGTAAGTTCTGGTCAACCTGGTATGCCAAAAGAAAGACCTACTTCAAGACTCAAGATTATTATTGTCTTCAAAAGATGCTTGTTCCTGCTGACATAACCTACCTTTTAATGCTGAAAATTTGACCCGGAAATAGCCGTTAGAGCCGCTGTTTATCTGGACTTTTATCCCCTAAATACTAGGATCAAGTTATGACGTATGGGAATGTCGACGTTATTCTGGTGCCGATTGATCATGCTCATAACTATCAATAGGTGATTTATGAAACACTTTAAAAATTTACTCGCGATCACTCTGTCGGGCTTACTGGCAGCTTGTGGTGGCGATGGAGATCCCGGCGCAGATCAGGCTACATTCAGTCTGGGCGTTTCAGACAATCCTTTCGATGCTGAAATTGTTCAAATTGCTTTTAAACAAGTGGTTCTCAAAAATAGTGATGGCGCTATCTCTTTCGATGTAGATAAACAACTGGTTGATCTTCTTACTGTACAAGGCTCAGACGTTGAAATGTTAGTGAGTGGCCAGTCTGTACCGCTCGGTGAATATCAGATGTGTATCTATATGGAAAATAGCGAAGAACCCGATATTACTAGTTCCTACGTCCATAATAAGGTTAGTAACAACGATGAAGGTTTAGTTACTAACAGTAACGGCTCTTGTGGGGGCGTTGGTGCAGAAGAGGAGGACACGGGGCGTCTGTTTTTTAATAAAACATTCACCATAGCTGCCGGCACTAATACATTTGTTGCAGAATTTGAGTTGGGTGAAGGGCTGCAAAGTCCTCATGGCAATAAAGATTATTGGACCTTAAAACCGACTTCAGTACAGTTAGTTAACGAATCTGAAGTGGGGGCTATCGCTGGGCAAGTCAGTTCTCAATTCAACGCTGATTGTGAAACAGACGCTAGTGGTCATGGCGTTGCCGTTGGCTATACTCATGCGGTTTACCTCTACCCTGGTGATACGCTGAAGGATAATATGGATGACTTTCGAACTGCAGACTCTATTGCACCGCAAGTAGCACCGATTGCTTCGGCTAGAGTTAACCCTGTTTATGACGATTCCGATCCCGAAGTCGTTATCGGTTATGAATATGAGTTTGGGTTTGTGGTTGCAAGTGACGATGGCTATAGCTTAGGTTACACCTGCGTGGCTCAAAATGACGATCCTGATTTAGAAGAGGGAATAACTGAAGGATTTATTATCTATAGGGCGCAGCAGGAGGTTGAAGTTACTGTAGGAGAAACGGCTGTAGGTGATTTTCCCGTACCTGCGCCTTAAAACAGCAGTATTATTTTTATTGGCACAAAAGCCGTAATAGCAAAAAGCATTACGGCTTTTTTATGGAGAACCTAAAGATGCATAGTCTGAACGGGTCGGCTGCCCTGTAACTAACACTATCTTTTATTCGCTATTTAGTGACCCAGCTAAACTATTCTGATTTTGCCCATAAATATTCAGTGAACGCGTTTGCCTTCTTAAATCATAAATAAAAAATACACTATAGTTAATTGGTTACAACAATTTATTTGCATTTGTGGAGTGAGTTCGGCAATGAAATTTTATCGCTTGTTATTTTTGTTTTTATGCTTTTTCCTCTCTTTCAATACGCAGGCTAAAACAAGCACATTAGCTGCGCGCGATACCATATCAATTGTTTATGCCAATGATACCCCTCCTTATAGTTTTTATAATTATGATTCCGAACAAGGGTTATTAATTGAAATATGGAGAAACTGGTCTGTAAAATCGGGAGTCGCGATAGAATTTATTGGCGTCCCACAAGAAAATACTCTTGCCTTACTTAACAAAGGACAGGCTGATATTCATATCGGTTTAATTACAACTGATATTAATACTCACTCTCTTAGCTTATCCGATCCTCTCTTATCGGTTAATCACCATATTTTTTATCGTAATAATTTACCGGCAATTAAGAATATTGAACAGTTAATGCCTTACCGGGTTGCTGTCTTAGCTGGCGAAGCGCAAGCACAGCTTACTGATAAGTTACCTCAATCATCAGCAGTTGTTTTTGATGATCTTCCTTCTCTTTATCATGCTGTTACAAATGGGGAAATTAGTGCCTTTATCTCTCCAATAGCGAGTTGGGAGTATTATTTAAAAAAACATAAAATTGAAAATAAGTTTATCTATTCCTCTTTGGTGATTTTTAAAGAAGATTATCGTGCAGCCATAACCGTTGGCTCATCTATTGATATCGAGGAGATAAATAGCGGATTGCAGAATATCTCGGATTTAGAAAAATCTCAGTTACAGATGCAATGGTTAATAGATAAGAAAAAAAACGAGAAGAAAACTTATCGTATCGCAGCTGATAGTGATTATGCTCCATTAAGCATGTTAAATACGCAGGGAAAAGCGGCTGGATTACTTATTGATATCTGGAAAGCATGGGCGGTAGCTGAAAATGTTAATGTAGAATTTATGTTTGATGATTGGAAAGAAAGCCTTGAGCTGGTTAAACAAGGAAAAGCAGATTTTCATAG
>NZ_CEZLMY010000199.1:0-5849 GCF_983033635.1 Psychromonas sp.
TCTTAAACCTGTTGAAGTTGGTGTTAACAATAACGGTCGTTTAACCTTAGTTGGCGAGCAGACTGACAGTTATGCACTACAAGCTGGCAATAGCATTAACCAGGAATCTCTGTTTTTGGTGAGTGGTGGCGCAAAGGGGGTAACAGCCCATTGTGTTATTCGTTTAGCCAAACAGTACCAAGCGAAATTTATCTTATTAGGCCGCTCGAACTACAGCAGTGACGAACCTGACTGGGCAAATGGTATCGCGGATCAAGTCGCGCTGAAAAAAGCGGCTATGCAGACTTTGCTTGCTGCAGGTGAAAAAGCAACACCTGTGACTGTTGCTGCGTTTATCAAACCTATTTTAGCCAATCGTGAAATCAAACAAACTTTAGATGCGATTAATACAGCTGGTGGTATTGCCGAGTATGTTAGTGCCGATGTAACAGACGCGAATAGCGTCGCAGCGGCTGTTTCACCAATTACGGATCTTTGGGGGGATGTAACGGGTATTATCCATGGCGCAGGTGTACTTGCCGATAAATTTATCGAACAGAAAACTCTGGCCGATTTAGAAGCGGTTTACAGCACTAAGATTGATGGTCTGTTATCACTGTTAGCTTGTTGTCAGCAGGATAAAATCAAACACTTGGTTTTATTCTCTTCTGCTGCTGGTTTTTACGGAAACCCGGGGCAATCGGATTATGCTATTGCCAACGATATCTTAAATAAAACAGCATATCGTTTTAAAGCCCTCAATCCGGCAGCACAAGTGCTGAGTTTTAACTGGGGACCTTGGGATGGCGGCATGGTGACACCTGAGCTGAAACGTATGTTTAATGATCGCGGCGTTTATATTATCCCGCTCGATGCCGGCGCTGAGCTGTTATTAAATGAGTTAGCAGCAGACTCAAACCGTTGTCCGCAAATCCTAGTCGGAAATGATATGGGTGGAGAGCCGGAATCTGAACTGCAAAGCGCTTTACAGGAAGACTCTTTACAGGAAATTTCAGTAAAAAAGCCATTAGTTAGTCGCTTATCTAAATCTCTTTTAGCGGCTAACAATCCTTTTTTTGCTGATCATAAAATAGGTGCTGAACAAGTGTTTCCGACTGTCTGTGCAATTGCATGGATGGTAGAAGCTGTTCAATCTACTTATCCCGGTTATATTTATAGTGGTCTGGAAAATTACAAACTGTTTAAAGGTATTGTCTTTGATGGCACACAAGCCGAGACAGTTATTATCGACCTTTCATTAGTTGCTGAAACGTCAGAGCAATTAACGATAGACGTTAAGATCTCAAGTACAAGCAGCACTGGAAAAACCATTTTTCATTACGCTGCGACACTGTTTATGCTTAAACATAAAAAACCAACGCCCAGCTATGAGGGGGCATTGAGCCCGTTAGTGTTAAGCAGAGAGACAAGTGCTACTGAGTTATATCAAGATGGTACCTTGTTCCATGGTTTGAGTTTGCAGGGAATTCAAGCAATCAATAGTTGCGACCAGCATGGTTTACTGCTGAGCTGTAAAATCGACAGCAGCGTATTAGCAAAACAAGGGGAATTTGATCTTAAAAACAGTAATGTTTTTGCAAACGATCTGGTTTATCAAGCGTTGCTGGTTTGGGTACGTAAACAGTTAGGCCTTGGCAGTCTGCCGTCAAGTACGCTCGCCTGGACGGTTTATTCTGAGGTGAAAGTTGATCAGGCATTCTATTTAAAACTGACTGTCACTGAACAAAAGGGCAGTATGGTAGTTGCTGATATTGAGCTGATTGATAGTGACAAACAGATTTTAGCCGAAATAAAAGGCGCGACAGTGACCAGCAGTGCAAGTTTAAATGAGTTGTTTAAACCTGCCAAAATAGTTAACAGCCCTGAGCCGATAAACAGCCATGACTGATATCAACTGTCTCAATACAAAACTGGCCATTATTGGTTTTGATGCTCAGCTTGACGGTTTAACCTGTGTCGATCGTGTGGAAGCTGCCTTGTATGAAGGCGCAGTGCATACATCTTTTGCACATACCGTTGCAATGAATCCAGTCGGGTTTGCTGATTATGCAACGCTTTGTAAACAATCAGCGACAGCTGTTGTTGAAGCTAATAAACTGGACGCCAGCGATGTTGCAGTGGTAATTATTTCTGATTCCAATCAGACCATTGATGGCGCACAAGATACCCATTTCAGTTACTTCTTTAGTTGCAAGAAGGTCAGTAATTTAGCAGATGCACTACAGCTTAGTGAAAAGCTGATCAATGATTGTAATGTTGCAGTTTTACTTATTGCCGCTAATCTGCAGACTGATTTACTAAAAAAACAAGCAGCAGCGACGATCAGTTTTGCTGAAGATTTCAGTGCATATGGCTCAACTAACGGCGTGTGTTGTGTGCTGCTGGCCAGCCAGGATTTTGCGCTTGCCCGTAACAGTTATATATACACTTGGATTAAAAGCGCTGTCAGCAGCAACAATATTAAACAAGAAATTAATCAGGTGATTAACAGTGCGTTTAGTAAAGCAGGAGTCAGCAGTGATTTAATCAGCAGTGTTGAAGTGTCGGCTTGTGCTGAAAAACAGTTTAGTGATTTAGAAGAAAATGCTTTATTAAGCGCTTATCAAAACGGTAAAACGCTTAACAGTTCCATCAGTTGTGCCAAAAGTGTGCTGGGCGAAAATGGGCCCTTGTCTGAACTGTTTGGATTGCTAAACAGTACCTTTACATTGCAGCAAAGATACCGTCCTGCGATTAAAGAGTGGACTTCACCTGCGCCTGAACAACTTGAAAAATGGCTGGCCTCACCTTTTTATCTGTTTAATCAGGCAGCACCAGTATTCCCAAAAGTCGACGGTTCTCCTCGCTATGCTGCGTACAGCTGTTTATCAATTGATCGTTACAGCCATCTGATTTTACAAGAGAATAACGACAAGCAAATACACAGTAACGGTTTTAATGCGCAATCCGATCTGTCGCTGTTTATTATTGCCGGCGACTCGCAAGCGGATCTGTTAGAACAGCTAAAAACTCTCTCTAATAACCTGCAGAGTTTAGCGTTTAAAAGCCTGGCAAAAACACTTTATAGCGATTTTGCAGAAAATTCCCAAAGTAAATATCGTGTGGTTTTACTTGCCGAATCAGCTGCTCAGTTACAAAAAGAGATAAATCAGGCAGTAACGGGAATAACGAGCGCATTTGCCAATAGTAGTGACTGGAAAACACCGAAAGGCAGTTACTTCACTGCAAATCCGACTCAATCAGAAAACAATATTAGCTTTTTATATCCGGGGATTGGTGCCACTTATCTGGGACTGGGGCGGGATCTGTTGCATCTGTTTCCTGAAATTTATCCAAGTGTGATTGCGCTGGCAGACGATATTTCTGCCAGTTTAAAAGATCAACTGTTAAACCCGCGCTCAGTGGTTTCATTAGATTTCAAACAACTGAAACAGTTAGATTTAGCCTTGCGCAATGAGCTTGCCAATATTGCTGAATGTGGTGTTGGATATGCCTGTGTGTTTACTAAAATATTCGCAGAGGTTTTTAATATTAAGGCGGACTTTGCCGCCGGTTACAGTATGGGTGAAGTCAGTATGTTTGCCGCGCTGGGTTGCTGGAAAAATCCGGGGCAGATGAGCGCACGTTTAGCGAATTCTCAGACCTTTAATCAGCAGCTGTCCGGTGAATTACATACCTTAAGAAAGCTGTGGAACTTACCATCAATCAAGGTTGGTGGGGAGAAACAGATTTGGGAAAGCTACAATATCAAAGGCACAGTAAGACAAGTGCAAAGTGCCATTGGCGATAATGAACGTGTTTATATCACTATTGTTAATACAGCAGACAGTCTGGTGATTGCAGGTTATCCTGCTGATTGTATGGCTGTGATCGCACGTTTAGGCGTGAGTGCCATGCCGCTTAATGTGCCGAATGCTATTCACAGTGCGCCTGCGTATCAGGAATATCAGCAGATGTTAGATCTGTACAGTATGGATCTGGCGGAGCGTATTCCCACTAAGCTCTATTCAAGCTCCTGTTATCTTGCCGTGCCTTTTAATAAAAAAGCGATTTCAGTGAGTATTGCAAAATGTTTATGCGAGCAGGTGGACTTTCCGCGTTTGATTAACAGCTTAGTAAAGCAGGGAGCATCAGTGTTTATTGAGATGGGAGCAGGGCGTTCGTTAACCACCTGGACAGATAAAATCATGAAAGAGGTAAACAGTGGCACACAACATATTTGTGTGCCGGTGAATGCCAAAGGAACAGACGACCAACTGAGCTATGCACGGGCGTTAGCAAAATTAGTGAGCTTTGGTATCAAGGCCGATTTAGATAGTTTTTTTTACGGTTCGATTATTCAGCCAGTTAATTAGGAAGAGCGACTTGAGCCCCGCAGGTAAATTGGCGGGTAAAGTCCTACTTGCAAAACGAATAAAAACTTTAAACAGTTTTAAAGAGAGAATTTATGGAAAACATTGCAGTAGTCGGAATAGCGAATCTATTTCCCGGCTCAAGTAAGCCTGAACAGTTCTGGCAGCAATTGCTTGATAAAAAAGATAATCGACAGCAGATTAGTGCTGCTGAATTCGGGGCTGATCCAAGTAAATATTACGGCAAAAAAGGCGAAACAGATAAGTTCTACTGCATGTATGGCGGTTATATTCGCGGTTTCGAATTTAATGCCAGCCCGTTTACCGCACAAGGCTTAGATAAAAACTACCTGAATCAGTTAGATGATCTTAATAAATGGGCACTGTATGTTACCGAGCAGGCATTAAACGATGCAGGATATTGGGGCAGTGAAAAACTGCAAAACTGCGGCCTGATTTTAGGTAATTTATCTTTCCCGACTAAATCATCAAATCACCTGTTTTTACCCTTTTATCATCATGTAGTTGAAAATGCATTAAAGCAGCTCACTTGTAACAGTTTTCAGTTAACTAATTTCACTGTATCTAAAAGTGTAGATCCTGATAATGCTCTAATTGCCGGTTATCCATCGGCGTTACTTGCAAAGGCATCTGGTTTAGGCGGCACTCATTTCTCATTAGATGCGGCCTGTGCGTCATCTTGTTACAGTATCAAACTTGCATGTGATTATCTGCATACAGGCAAAGCCGATATGATGTTGGCGGGCGCAGTTTCCGGCGCGGATCCTATGTTTGTTAATATGGGCTTCTCAATTTTCCAGGCTTTCCCGGCTAATAATAAACACGCCCCCTTTGATCAAAACTCACAAGGTTTGTTTGCTGCGCAGGGCGCTGGAATGATGGTGTTAAAACGCCATAGTGATGCATTGCGTGATGGCGATAAAATTCATGCCATTATCAAAGGTGGGGCGCTGTCTAACGATGGTAAAGGCGAATTTGTATTAAGTCCGAACAGTAAGGGCCAGGTATTAGCTTACCAACGCGCTTATCAGGATGCACAGGTAAACCCAAGCAACGTTGATTACATTGAGTGCCATGCAACCGGAACACCAAAGGGTGACAAGGTAGAACTGAGCTCAATGGAAACTTTCTTTAGCGCTTATAACAGTAAACCTCTGCTTGGCTCTGCTAAATCCAATCTTGGCCATCTGTTAACAGCCGCTGGTATGCCAGGCATGACCAAAGCAATTTGGGCATTAAATGAAGGCAAAATACCTGCAACGATCAGTTTAGAAAAGCCGATCAGTACTAAAAAGGGTTATTTTGACGGCAGTCAGTTGCCGACTGAAACGGTAAACTGGCCAGTAACAGCTTCTAAAATAGCTACTGCCGGGGTAAGCGTATTTGGTTTTGGCGGCAGTAACGCGCATCTGGTATTACAACCGGGTGATACGCCAATCACTGCTAACGCACAAGATGCCAAAGCACGTCAGCCGC
>NZ_CEZLMY010000200.1:0-5769 GCF_983033635.1 Psychromonas sp.
TTCTTGCATCTTGAGGTAGCTTGGGTATATATAAACAGATATATATTGAGAATAACAATAGTGAAAATAGGCAGACGGTTACAACAAATTGAGCAGATGGTAGAGAAACAATACGATCATATTTGGGATTGCTGCTGTGATCATGGTTTATTAGGGTTTAACCTGCTTAAGGCTCAAGTAGCACAGACCATTCATTTTGTCGATATTGTGCCGGATTTGCTGGTGCAGATAGAAAAAACATTACAACGTCATTGGTTAGGGGCGGAGCAGACCTGGCTCGTTCACTGCCTTGATGCGGGCAAGTTACCGATTAGGCAATTTTCGATTAAACCCGAAACCGATAAACACCTTATTATTATTGCTGGTATCGGTGGAGAGTTACTTATCGAACTTATGCAGTCGCTATTGCCTGTATGTGCAAATTACCATGTTGAATTTATTTTGTGTCCCGTTCATCATAATTATAAACTGCGTCAGTTTTTAATTGATAATCAGCTAGGTTTGCTTAATGAATGCCTGGTTTTTGAAAATAGCCGCAGTTATGAAATATTGCATCTCTCACCAGCAAGCTCACAACCTCTGTCTGCAGTTGGTTCAATAATGTGGGACTTGACTGATCCCTTGCATCTGAATTACTTAGATAAAACCATCAAGCATTATCAGCGCATTGCTAAAAATCCTAATGCGCATGTGAAAAGCATTATTAATCAGTACCAACAGTTACGCTGAATAATGCTATTATCTGCGGCCTGTCTGTTTTTTAATATTGAGTTTTATTATGCGCCAGCTTAAATCTACCGTTCACCCTGATATTGAGTCTCTTGATCAAAGTACTTTTTTGCGAGTTGCAACACGCGCAATAATTCTTAAAGGTGACAAGATTTTAATGCTCTATACCGAGCGTTATCATGATTATACTTTACCCGGTGGCGGGCTTGATGATGGTGAAGATCTGCTACAAGGTTTAATTCGAGAGTTACAAGAAGAGACGGGCGCGCAAAATATCAGAGATATCCGCGAGTTTGGCTTATATGAAGAATTTCGTCCCTGGTACAAAGATGATTTTGCAATTATGCATATGAAATCCTACTGTTATGTTTGTGATATCGATGCACAGTTAGGCGCAACAAACTTGGAAGATTACGAAATAAAAAATGGTATGAAAGCTGTGTGGTTAAATGTTTATGATGCTATTACACATAATGAATTAACTATTAAAAACAGCGCTAAAAAAGGGATGTCGATTGAGCGTGAGACATTTCTATTAAAGTTGATTGCAGAAGAATTATTACCTCAACAACTACAGGAAAAAGCCAGTTAAAGGAGCCTATATTCAAGTGGTTTGGTTGTAAAAGTTATTTTATATGGTCTTGCTGATTAAGAACAAACTCAATGCCATATAAGGACATCGCATAGTTTGTTGCTTGGTTTTGCTGCAGTGTGGCGCCTAGACTGATTTCTTGTTGTTTTGCCTGTTCAATAAAATCGAGCAACTCATCTGACGGGGAGCCTAATAATCGATGGCTAATTGTTTCTGAAAGGATCAAATGCGAGATTGGAAAGTTTTTAAGCACATCCGTCGAGAGTTGGTTTTCATTTTCCACAAACCAATAAATTCTAAAACGAGATAAACGAGCCATCACTAAGGCCGCAAATAATATTGAGGTTGTTTGAATTTGATCTGGATCCTCGATACAAATGTCCATTTGCTTAAAGCCACAATTTAGATCCTTGGCCAGTTCGCTACGGAGCTCGCGGCGAATGCCATCAGGAAACCAATCCTCTAAACTATGGGAACTAATTATTTTTCGTACCTGTTTTCGTTCCGGTAGTTCAGCGATCTGCTTTTTACTCATGCCGTGCACACAAAAATAACTGTCTAAGTTTTGGTTTTCGAGATTATAAACACCATAAGCCCATTTCTTTGCAGGCACCTCCTTTATCCAATGTTTTAAGTAAACTTTTGAGAACAGGGACACTAATAACCGATGCCATTGTTGCTCATCGGGCAGAGAAGGCAAACTTGCTAAAATAGAGAACCCGGAATTCTGAGCCAGTTTATAAGCAGCCCTGCATATGTTGGCAGGTAACTCCCCAAATAAAATAAGAATGGGAAACTGTTCACGACTGGCTAAATTATTAAGAATATCGACAAAGCGTAATTCATTAACAGTGAGATCGATAATTAATAACTGCTTATCACTGATATCGGTTAATACACTTTTACCATCAAAATAATCAACATGCTGCAGTCCAATTCTCTCAAGTTCTGATTGATGACTACTTTTCTGCAATGGATTTTCGGTAATGAAAGCAACGCGATATTGTTTTAACCATTGGCTAAAAATGTATTTTACGCGTTGCTGCCAACTGTTTAGGTTATGCAGTAAACTAGCTTGATTAAAGCAATACTCAAAGGAGGGAAGTTCAACTTCCATGCTTGGCATTTTGCCCACCCAAAAAATCTGAATATCTTCACGCAAGTTTAATAGTTCAATCAGTTTGTCTAAAAAGGGGGCTGATTCAATGCTATCGGGTAAAACCAATGCGCTGCCACGTGGACTGGCACTGACCATTAATATCAGTTGCTCAAGCGTATCTGATAGATAAACGAAACAATTGTCGAGTTTAAGGGAGATATGATAGGAGTAAACAGCAAAATTGCTATTTTGCTGTTGTGTAGATTGTGATGCCAATAACTGTAACTCTTGATCCGTTAATATCGAACTTTGTTGTTTGATAATTGGCATATTTGTCCTCGTAAGCTTGAGTTATTATTGCTCTTCTACACTTTGGTCGACAGGAAATTCGGGTAAAGAGGTTCCATCGTTATTTGGATAAACAATAAATTCACCGTGGTATTTAACCTTAGATTTATAATCAGTTATTTTGTATAACAGCAGATCTTGTGCAAAGGCAAAATTAATGATTGTCTGCTGATTGCCACGTACATATAAAGAAAGAGGTTTTATTAATACACCTTGCTCATCAAAGCTACTGCTTGTTTTTTCTGCACATACAATTAATGACTCTTTACCGCCACTATGGCGATTTAATTTATCACCCACTTCAAGGTCGGTTGTGACCATCCATTGTTCATTTGAAAGGGCTGAATAAAGCTTGTTAAGCTGTTCGATATTAACAGGCTGAACCTGTTTGTCGGCATCTAATACTTGGCTATAACATTTTTCTAAGTAGATGAATTGGTCTTTTAAACCTGCATTTTGTCCTAGGCTACGGGCCTGTCTTTGCCAACCTTTTAAAGTAGCCTGTACAATTGAATCAAAACGTTTCTTTTTCATCGCTGTTGTCACCCATGCACCTAAATAGTGTGCTTCACTAAGAGGGTTGTGCGGTGTTCTTCTTGATGCTTGTGACGCAGTTAATTCAGATAACGCGCTATTAATTAGTTTATAAATTTCTTGAGAGAAGAGAACCATGTAATTCCTATTGTTTGATCAAAATAAGTGGGTATATATGCAATAGTAAAATTATGACAGGCAATAAAGCGTGTCACAAGTAGATAAGTGAAAGTAAGTGCTTAAACAATACAAAATTAACTCATTAGTTATAAACTTAGCAATATTGTGGCTGATCCAATTAAAGGCAGTTAAGAGGCGATATGATAAATAAAAAAACAACTGTGTCATTGGTACTTGGCAGTGGTGGCGCACGCGGCCTTGCACATATTGGTATTATTAAATGGTTGGTCGAAAATGATTATCAAATAAAATCTATTTCAGGTTGTTCGATTGGCGCATTAATTGGCGGAATATATGCGTCAGGAAATTTAGCTAAGTTTGAAAAATGGGTTTGTGAGATAAATAAAATTGAAATTATCTCATTGTTGGATATTGCATGGAAAGCAAATGGTTTAGTACGTGGTGATAAAATCATCAGCACCTTAGTCGAGTTATTGGGTGATCAGCTAATCGAAGATTTGCCCCTTTCATATACGGCTGTTGCATCAGATATCAAACATGAAAAGGAGGTCTGGATAAACTCGGGATCACTTTTCGAGGCGATCCGTGCATCGATCTCGTTGCCACTCTTTTTTACCCCCGTGAATCGTAATGGTGTTGTATTAATTGATGGCGGTGTGCTAAATCCCGTGCCAATTGCGCCAACTTTCGGCGATCAAACCGATCTGATTATCGCGGTTAATTTAGGGGGGGCGATACAAAAAGAGATTATAAAACCGGATAAGCTTGAGCTTAAAAAGAAAAAAACAGCAGAGCAGGATGTAAATATCCATAATAAGATTAAGGCATTTATTAATAATTTTAGAAACAATAGAGAGGTAGTTCAATCACAAGATTGGGGAGCGTATGATATTGCCAACCAAGCGTTTGATGCGATGCAGAGCACTATCGCCCGTCAAAAACTAGCTGCATATCCCGCCGATTATATTATTGAAATTGCGCGTAATGCCTGTGGTACATTAGAGTTTGATCGGGCGCAAGAGATGATTGATTTAGGGTATCAAAAAGCACAGTTTTATTTACCAGCTCAATAGACACTGCATTTTTAATTAAATTTTCTATTTGTTCAAACTGCTTACAAGCGATGTACTAAACTTTAGATATTATTTATTGCTGAGTAAATCCTTGATATGAATATTTGTAAAAAAGTTCAAGAAATTGAAATCGCTTCCTATCTGGCGCATCATTCTGATTTAAAACAAAAAATCAGCCAGACCAGAGCGGATCTGAATCAAAGCTATCCGTTTATACATCGCCTTTCACTTGCCCTTTATCATTCAGAACGCGACGTGATTCAGACCCATGTTTATGACGAAGATATCGATACAAATATCCATAATTACGAAGCTATTTTATCTGAATGCAAATCGCTTAGCGAATTAGTAACAGCAGAAACGGAGCGAATTGTTAATGATATTTCGATATTTGATAAAGGCAAGCATCGCCATACAGCATTAATACGTCAGGCAGGCTATCTATCGAGTGTTACTATTCCGTTATTAATAGAGGGACAGTTACTCGGTTTTCTATTTGTTAATTCAAGAGAAAAGAATGTATTTGCAGAGGAGGTGGTACAAAGATTAAGATTGATAGCAATGATTTTCACACTGTTAGTACATCAAAATTCCGAAAAAATTAATGTTCTAAAATCGACAGTTGAGTCAATGAAAATGGTCAGCTTTGGACGCGATCCTGAAACCGCTGAGCATCAGCAAAGAATGGCGTCTTTTTCACTGTTAATCGCCAGAGAAGTTGCCGATATCCATAAATTGACCGATCTCATCATTAGCTACATCTACCTTTATGCGCCACTTCATGATCTTGGTAAGCTGATGATAGCGGATGATATCTTACTAAAGCCAGGTCCTCTTAGTAACGATCAGTTTTTAACTATGCAGGCACATACCAATAAAGGAGATGAACTTGCAGCAAAACTAATTAATGTTTATCAACTTTCAGAAATCCCTAATATTACATTACTGCGCAGTATTATACGTTCGCATCATGAAAAAATGGATGGTTCGGGTTATCCTGACGGTTTAAAAGGGGAGCAGATACCAATCGCGGTGAGAATTGTCGCGGTTGCGGATATATTTGATGCGTTAACCAGTGTCCGTCCCTATAAAGAAGCGTGGACAATTGAAGATGCTTTTGCGGAGTTAAAAAAACTTGCCGGCAGTAAACTTGATGCTGATTGTGTGAATGCATTAATCAATAATAAGCAGAATATTCTTAGCATTCAGGAAAAATTCAAAGATAAAGAATATAAATCTGGATCGACTATTAA
>NZ_CEZLMY010000201.1:0-5678 GCF_983033635.1 Psychromonas sp.
GCATAAAATTGAAGTATAGTTATTCTACATAGAGATTTTATAACAACGCAGATTGCCTTGCCCTACGGGGCGCTAGCTCGAAAACCAGTCCCGCGTTGCAACAATCGAAAAGGGAGTACCATTACCTCATGTTGCTCCTTGTTCTGGTATTCGTGCTAGTGCCTGACAAAGCATCTTGAGGTAACATGGGTATATCTCTGTTATCAATATTATTTTGTTCTTTGTTATCCAGCTCATAAAGATAGCGATTGCATGATAAATTCGCTAGAATGCACAGCAATTATATACCCAAGCCACTTGCTGCTCTTTGAAGTTCAGGAAGTTCAGGAGGTTTAGGTATAAAAGCCATAATGACACAGCATAAACCATGCAATAACACAGGTATTTAACGTCTTCATGAAAAATATTCGTAACTTTTCAATCATCGCCCATATCGACCACGGAAAATCGACTCTATCAGATCGTTTGATCAGCACTTGTGGCGGGTTAAGTGATCGTGAAATGGAATCTCAAGTACTCGATTCAATGGATATTGAACGTGAACGCGGTATTACTATTAAAGCACAAAGTGTAACGCTGGATTACAAAGCCAATGATGGTGAAACTTACCAACTTAACTTTATCGATACACCTGGACACGTTGACTTCTCCTACGAAGTATCTCGTTCATTAGCGGCCTGTGAAGGTGCATTATTGGTGGTTGATGCGGGTCAAGGTGTTGAAGCGCAAACACTTGCCAACTGTTATACGGCTATGGAGATGGATTTGGAAGTGGTGCCGATTTTAAATAAAATCGATTTGCCGGCCGCTGAGCCTGATCGTGTAGCTGAAGAGATAGAAGATATTGTTGGCATCGATGCCACCGAAGCGGTGCGTTGCTCGGCAAAAACAGGCTTGGGTGTGGATCTGGTTTTAGAAGAGATAGTACGTGCTATTCCGCCTCCAGAGGGCGATTTAGATGCGCCACTGCAAGCCTTAATTATCGACTCATGGTTTGATAACTACCAAGGTGTTGTTTCACTGGTACGGATCAAGCATGGCCAGATTAAAGTCGGCGATAAAATGAAAGTGATGTCAACTGATCAAGTTCACTTGGTCAGTAAGGTTGGTTATTTTACGCCAAAGCAAAAAGAAACAGGTATCTTAAAAGCGGGTGAAGTAGGTTACGTTATAGCGGGTATTAAAGATATTTTAGGCGCGCCGGTTGGCGATACTTTAACCCAATCGGGTAATGAAGCCGCTGCCGCTCTGCCTGGTTTTAAACGTGTGCAACCTCAAGTTTACGCTGGTTTGTTCCCTGTAAGCTCTGATGATTATGAGAACTTCCGTGATGCGCTCGGTAAATTAAGTATTAATGATGCTTCATTGTTATACGAGCCGGAAAATTCCTCTGCATTGGGTTTTGGTTTCCGTTGTGGTTTCTTGGGCTTATTGCACATGGAAATCATTCAAGAGCGCTTAGAGCGTGAATACGATATTGACTTGATCACAACCGCACCAACGGTAATTTATGAAGTTGAAAAGAACAACGGTGCAATTGAATATGTTGATAGCCCTGCTAAGCTACCTGCAACGAATGATATTAAAGAGATCCGCGAGCCAATCGCTGAATGTAATATTTTAGTGCCGCAAGCTTACCTAGGTAATGTAATCACCTTATGTATCGGTAAACGTGGTGTACAAACTAAAATGGCTTATCACGGCAATCAAGTGGCGCTTACCTACGAGATCCCGATGGGTGAAGTAGTATTGGATTTCTTTGATAGATTGAAATCGACAAGCCGTGGTTATGCATCACTTGAATATAACTTCACTCGTTTCCAATTAGCTGACATGGTACGTGTTGATGTGATGATCAATGGCGATCGTGTTGATGCATTAGCGTTAATCACACATCGTGATAATTCAGAAGCTTACGGCCGAGATTTAGTTGAAAAAATGAAAGAGCTCATTCCTCGTCAGATGTTCAATATTGCAATACAAGCTGCGATTGGAAGTAAAATTATTGCCCGTTCAACGGTTAAACAGTTGACTAAAAATGTATTGGCAAAATGTTACGGTGGTGATATTAGCCGTAAGAAAAAATTACTGAAGAAACAAAAAGAGGGTAAAAAACGCATGAAATCAGTGGGTAATGTAGATGTGCCACAAGAAGCGTTTTTAGCCGTATTGCATATAGGTAAAGACAAGTAAGAATAGCTAGTTAGCTTTTTGCAGCAGCACAAAATGTCTGTGAGCTAAACAGCTTGTTATAATTTAAAATGCGCCGCTTTTTAAGCTGCGCATTTTTGCTTTTTTTAAACAGCAATAAGCGTTTTCAAGAAAACGATTTTTTTGTTGCAACGGTCACTTAAAAACCGGTGATTTTGCTTACTAAGACAATTGCAGTAAACACTGCAATTTCTTTTATCAGTCATATTAGTTAAACGGATATTGATGGATCATGTCAGCTTAAATAATATGATTTTATAAATTTATAGGAATCAATATGGCAAATACATTTGCACTTATTTTAGTTATCTTAACCTTTGTGACCGGTATTATCTGGTTACTCGATAAATTCATATGGGGACCGGCCCGTCAAGCCGCGCGACAAGAAGCGCAAGATAAAGTTGAAATCGTGCTTGATGAGAAAACGCTGGCTGGTATTTACCCTGAAAATGTGATTGTTGAAAATGCGCGCTCACTGTTTCCTGTGATCGCGATTGTTTTTGTTTTACGTTCATTTCTTTATGAGCCGTTTCAAATTCCATCGGGTTCAATGATGCCAACGCTTTTAGTGGGGGATTTTATCCTGGTCGAAAAATTCTCATACGGTGTAAAAGAGCCTGTTTGGCAAAATACCTTGATCCCTGTGGAGCTGCCAAAACGTGGTGACGTTGCTGTTTTTAAATACCCGGAAGATATTCGCGTTGATTATATTAAACGTGTGGTTGGTCTTCCTGGTGATCGTATCGTTTATAAAGATAAACAGTTGTATCTGATTCCTGCTTGTGAAAAAGAACCATGTGGTTCTTATAAAGCATTAGATATGAACTATTTAGGTGATAAATTATTTGCGGATGAAGAAGCTAAGATGCAGGTTCATACTGAAATTTTAGGTGATGTTGCTCATAAGGTACTGACTAATCCGATGCGTCGAGATCATGTCTCTTATTATTACCAGCAGCAAGGCACTTATGCTTACGAATGGATTGTGCCTGAAGGACAATATTTCATGATGGGAGATAACCGAGATAACAGTAGAGACAGCCGTTTTTGGGGATTTGTACCTGAGCAAAACTTAGTAGGTAAAGCGCTTGCTATCTGGGTAAGTTTTGAGTTTTACCGTAGTAGTGATGGTTTCTTGCCGACTTGGATACCAAGTGGTGTTCGTTTTGATCGTATTGGTGGAATTAAATAATTATGAAAAATGCTGAATTAAAACGTTTAGAGAAACGTATTGGTTATACCTTTTCAGATTTTGCATTGCTTAAACAAGCATTAACACATCGTAGTGCATTAGGTGAACATAATGAACGTTTAGAGTTTTTAGGTGATTCAATATTAAGTTTTGCCATTTCAACCGATCTTTATTTACGTTTTCCAAAAGTAGACGAAGGTGATTTAAGCCGCATGCGTGCAACCTTAGTTTGTGGGAAAATGCTGGCTGAAATCGGTCGTGAATTCCAACTTGGTGATTGCCTGATTTTAGGCCCCGGTGAATTGAAAAGTGGCGGATTTCGCCGTGACTCAATCATAGCCGATGGTGTAGAAGCGATTATCGGAGCCACTTTTTTAGACTCAGATATTGATACAGCCAAAGCGCTAATTTTGAAATGGTTTGCCAGTCGCTTAAATACCATTGAGCCGGGAATTAGTCAGAAAGATCCGAAAACCCGTTTGCAGGAGCGTTTACAGTCGCGCAAACAATCATTACCAGTTTATGAAGTGCTTGAAATTAAAGGTGAAGCGCATAATCAGCGCTTTACTATGAGCTGTGCAATAGAGGGGCTGAAACCTGTACAAGGGCAAGGCACAAGTCGCCGCAAGGCTGAGCAGATCGCTGCTGAAAAAATGTTAGATGTTTTAATTGGAGTACAGAAATGAGTAAAAAATGCGGGTTAGTGGCGATTGTCGGTCGTCCCAACGTTGGTAAGTCAACACTCATTAATGCCCTGTTAGGTCAAAAGGTCAGTATCACTTCACGCAAAGCGCAAACCACGCGTCACCGTATTTTGGGTATTGATACAGAAGGGGATTATCAAACAATTTTTGTTGATACGCCTGGCCTGCATATTGAAGAAAAACGCGCTATTAACCGTTTAATGAATCGCGCGGCATCTAGTTCGATTAATGATGTTGAGATGGTTATATTTGTTGTTGAAGGTACCCATTGGAACGAAGATGATGAGATGGTACTGAGCAAATTCCAGTACTTAAAATGCCCGGTAGTATTAGCGATTAATAAAATTGATAATGTCGAAGATAAAGAGTTATTGCTTCCGCATCTTGAAGAGCTAGGCAAGCGTTATAACTTCAAACACATTTTACCTATGTCTGCTAAAAAAGGGGATAATGTTGAAAAAATTCGTCAGTGGGCACAAGAAGTTCTCCCTGAATCTGAGCATTATTTTCCAGAAGATTATATAACTGACCGTTCATCTCGTTTTATGGCCTCTGAAATTGTCCGTGAAAAGCTGATGCGCTTTTTAGGGGATGAATTACCCTATTCGGTGACGGTTGAGATTGAGCAGTTCAAACAGCAAGCTAATGGTGTATTACACATTAATGCTTTAATCTTAGTTGAGCGAGATGGCCAAAAACGGATGGTTATCGGCAATAAAGGTGAAAAACTCAAAGCTATTAGTATGCAATCACGTATTGATATGGAAGAACTGTTTGACTCTAAAGTGTTTTTAGAGGTATGGGTGAAAGTGAAGTCTGGTTGGTCAGATGATATACGCGCCCTGCACAGCCTTGGTTATGGTGATGATTACAGCAAATAAACTAGCGAACTGATGTCCTTAGAGTGCCATAACGCCTTTATCTTACATCGTCGCCCTTATCGGGAGACTAGCCAGCTTGTCGATCTATTTTGTCAGGACGTTGGTAAGGTCAGTCTGGTTTATAAAGGCGGGCGCAGCAGTACACGTATGAAACGTGGAATGGCACAAGCGTTTACTTTACTGCAGGTGAGTTATTTTGGGCGGGGTAGTTTAAAAACCGTTAAATCGATTGAAGCCCAAACTCAAGTTGTTCCACTACAGGGTGACCGACTTTATATTGCTATGTATATCAACGAGTTATTATATCGATTATTGCAAGCTGAAACGGCTTGTGATGGGCTGTTCGCATCTTATCAGAAAACTTTATTAGCGATTGCGGGTGAGGATGATCCCCAGATTGCTTTACGCAATTTTGAATTGACGCTACTAGAAACATTAGGTTACGGTGTTAATTTTGAAGAAGATATTTATAGTGGTGAATTAATAGAAGCTGGATTTGAATATCAGTATCAGCAACAAGCTGGTTTTTTTGCCAAGCAGGCGATTCATCAAAAACAGCAAATTTATAAAGGTGAAGAGATACTCGCATTGGCATGTCGTGATTTTTCAACGCCAACTGTTTTAAAAGCAGCAAAACGATTTTGCCGTCAAGCATTGGCCCATTTATTGGGTGACAAACCATTACATAGC
>NZ_CEZLMY010000202.1:0-1483 GCF_983033635.1 Psychromonas sp.
GCGCAATATGATGACCTTTCGAGCGATTAACTTCGTTAATCCTCTATCGGTAGATGTAAATGCAAGCATTTAGCATCTTGTATGGTTATTCCTTTTCACCTCTTTGTTTTAAAGTAAGCGCAACGCTGTGTTGATTTGCTAGCTTTCGGGCGAAACTCCCGAAGGGCAAGGCGATAAACGATGATCTTCGTTGTTAGAAGGCTTTGATTTAGAATAACTAGATCATCAACCTTCTGCCTAGAACCTCATCATTTATCGTCTTGCAGATTCCTGCATCTTGAAGTAGTTTGGGTATAATATTAGCCTAAAAGAGCGTATTTATGCCTGAATTACCAGAAGTTGAAACCAGCCGCCTAGGAATCACCCCTCATCTTATTGATAAAAAAGCAAAAGATGTAATCCTTCGCCATACACAACTGCGCTGGAAGATACCTGAAAATTTACTCTCTTATATTGAAAATGAAGTCTTAATATCAATCGAGCGGCGCGCTAAATACCTGCTTCTTAATTTTGCTACCGGCACTCTATTGATACACCTTGGTATGTCGGGCAGTTTGCGCATCTGTCCCTTAAATACCCCAGCACAAAAACACGATCATGTTGATATTATTTTTCCTGACTGTTTATTACGTTTTACCGATCCGCGGCGCTTCGGAGCAATTCTTTGGCTAGGCTTAAATCCAGAGCAGTCTCCGCTACTCAATAAATTAGGCCCCGAGCCGCTTTGTAATGATTTTAATGCTGCGTACTTATACAAAGCCGCACAGAAGCGAAAACTGCCCGTTAAGCAATTTATAATGGATCAGAAGGTGGTAACTGGGGTTGGCAATATTTATGCCTCAGAGGCGTTATTTCAGGCGGGTATTAATCCTACTCGCGCAGCGGGCAATATCTCGCAAAAACGCTATCAGTTATTAGTCAGTGCAATTAAAGATATTTTACAACAAGCGATACTGCAAGGAGGTACCACGCTAAGAGATTTTGTCGGAGGAGATGGTAAACCCGGCTATTTTCAACAAACATTACATATTTATGGTAAAGCGGGCCAGAAATGCCCCAACTGCCAAACCCCTTTAAAAGCGGTTAAATTAGCCGCAAGAAACAGTGTTTATTGTCCTAAATGTCAACGTTAGGTTTGTTATTGGCTTTCGCTTGAAGGCGAATAGTTTTAATTATGAGTGGGAGTATAACTCTACGTTCCGTATGCATTACCACGCAGAGCGTGGGAACGAGTAAAGCAGCAGAAAATGCCTCAATCGTGGGCAAACCCCTTTTAAAGAGCTTAAATTAGCGACAAGAAACAGTGTTTATTGCCCTAAGTGTCAGCGTTAACCCATATTAATCAACGCGTCATCTTCTTCACAAACACCACCACAAACAGCGCGATGGTAAAAGCACCTGTAAATGCCTCCAGCGCAGCCACGAATCTCGAAAAACCAACAGGTATAAAATCGCCATAGCCCAAGGTGGTAAATGTCACCAC
>NZ_CEZLMY010000202.1:1493-5647 GCF_983033635.1 Psychromonas sp.
GTTCTGCTCTAAACTACTTTGTAGCGAAAAAACCTGATATTCGCCCGCAAAACGTAAACCAAAAAGATAATAAAAAAGGCTACTTATAAAAATCAACACCCATGAAAAAAAGATCACCCGTAAAGGGTCTTCACCATAACCACAAAAGAGATCAACAACTTTAGAATACAAACGGCTCATTGAATAAGGTGGTTGCTGATAACGACGCATGGTCAACTCTTTACGTAAATAGGGTCCCGCTAAGGTAAATAAACCTTGGCTTTCACTGGTTTTACGTAAGTTACGGTAAACCTCTTCCGCTTGTTCATAATAATCATAGGCTTGCTTGTGCTCACCTTGTGCCTCTAACGCTTTAGCACTGCTTTCTTGGATGATTGTTTTCCCTGTTTTAATATGCTCAATTTTTGTTTTATTAAATTTAACCCCCAATAAATTACACTCTTCAAGGTGTGCGCAATGAATGTTGGCGTGTGAAAGATCGGTTTTCATTAAACTTGCGCGGATTAAAACAATATTAAAGAGATGCGCACCTTTTAAATTTGCCCTATATAAATCTGCACCAGTTAGATCAAAACCTTGTTTACAACCGTGATTAACCAGATTTAAATTTTCTAAATTTGCATTTTTTAAAGAGATGCCATGCATCATGCCGCCACTGCGCGCATATGCTTCTAATTTTGTGGCTGTATCAGGGTTTGACTTATCCGTTGCATGATCATGCCAGTAACAAAACTCGGATGAGTGAGAAGGTGCATGGCAACGTTCACCAAGATGATTGACATAACGACAGATTTCATTTTGATAGTCAGACATAAAGACAGCCCTTTCTGCAACTTAGTTTAATAAGTATAGAAAGGGATGTTATATCTGCATATAGAGTTAACTATTATTAGCTTGTTTTGTTAATAATGCTTTTTTAACGCATAGCGGAGCAAACGAATGAATATCACCATTATGCTTGAATACTTCTTTAACAACGGTTGATGAGATAAACCCAGTTCTGGCATTTGCAGGTAAAAGAATAGTTTCCAAGAGAGGGTTTAAGGTTTTATTGACCTGTGAAAGTTGCACTTCATAATCAGCATCTGTCGCTCCTCTGATCCCCCGAATCAAAGCCTGCGCCTGTTGCTCGACAGCAAAATCGGCAAGCAATCCGGAAAAGGGAATCACTTCGATACCCGGGATATCTGCAGTTGCCTCTTCCAACAAAGCACAACGCTCCTCTAAACTAAACAGTGGTTTTTTACTGGTATTGACCGCCACAGCTACAACAACTCGCTGTGCCAGTTTGCTTGCTCTGCTTAACAGATCAAGATGCCCGTTAGTTACCGGATCAAAAGAGCCGGGAAATACAACCGTTTTCATATTTATTCAACCACAGCATCATTGATAGCTTTCAATTCATCACGAGCGGATTCCGCATTCCAGTAAAAACTATACCAAGGATCTTGGTTCTCTTCGGAACGAAACTGTTTTTTCGGAAATTCAATCGAAATATAATTATCATCAAAGGAATATACCGACGCACCAATCTCAACGTCACTGGCTAGCCAGAACAGTATCAATGCAACAAAAGGATAGACGAAAAACAATTTAAACATAACCAGTCCTATTAAATTTTAGTGTGTGTATTCTAGCGTTTATCAAATAAATAATCTGAAAATAAAAATAACGCAATAATAAATTAAACCGCGCTATTTTTATAAGTGATTGTTTATTAACTAATGTCAACATATCCAGCTGAAATTTGTAAAAACAACGCTTATATCGCAATAAAAAAACTATTATTTTTGTATTCAATAAAAAAAACATTTTAAAACAAACAATTATTTTCATGCTTAAAAAAAGAACAGTTTCAGATCTGACATTTCCTTTTTTTCATTTAATAAATGCTCTACATTTATAGCTGTTATTTAAATGCAACAGGAGATAATTGCCATGAATTACAGCAAAGTAATAATTAGCGAAGTAATGAAAAGCACATTTTTAACCTTAGCATTATTTATACTGTTTGATATCATTATTCAAGGATACAGTGCTTACCACAACTGGGTTTTAACAATATTAACAGGGGTGTTTTCTGCGTATTGTTTAATAATCAGGCATCACTCTATGCACAAAGAATAAAGCACATTTCCTAGGTGGTTAACTAAAAACCACCTTTTCTTGGCATTGTTTAAAAATAGCAGCAGACAAAAAACTTAAAAATTCATCCCCACTACGATCATCAATCCATTTTTCCTCTTTATAATCATAATGATGACCATTTTCTAGGGTGGCCAACCAAATTTGATGCAGTGGTTGCTGACGATTAATAATGAACTTGACGCGGTTTTCAAACTCCAGTGTTAACAAGCCGCCATTTTGGTCATAATCCACATCTGCACCGGATTCTTCGATCTTATCTTCTATTTTTTGATAAAGCTTGTCAGCTAATTGTTGAAATTCACTATCATTCATCTTACTTGCCCTTTGCTTTTGAACAATGAAGTGAGATTATATACTCAAACTATTTGAAAATGTACAATTCAGTCATTCCAAGAGGTTTGGCTATCGAGCGCTAAAAATAATTAACCAAGGTAAGGCATGAAAAATATCAAGTTATTAATAGTTACATTCCTTTTTTCAAGTTTATTAATAGGTTGCGGCATGAAAGGCCCGCTTTACCGAGCGCCGGTAACACAACCGGTGTCAGCCGTTGCGCCAGTGGATGAAAAAGCAGAATCACAATCGGGCCAAGAACAAACAGAGCAAGATAACTCTGAAAACAACTCAGAGAGTGCAACAGAAGAAAACCCAGATAACAGTTCTGAAAATACAACGACAAGCAAGTGATAGAAAGCACAACGTTTAACTTTCCCTATCGCTATTAAGCTTCTTAGTCGCTAGGTTACTAACTATATTTAAGCAAATAAAAAGGATTTAAAATTGGATCACTTTAATTATCAAAATGATGGTCGTCTTTTTGTTGAAGGACTACCTGTTGAGCAAGTTATCGAAAAAGCAGGTACGCCAGCTTATATTTATTCTCGTGCAACCATTGAACGTCATTGGAATGGTTTTGATAAAGCCGCGGGTGAGCACCCTCACCTTATCTGTTATGCCGTAAAAGCCAATTCAAACCTGGGGGTTTTAAACCTGATGGCACGTTTGGGCTCAGGCTTTGATATTGTTTCAGTTGGAGAACTACTGCGCGTTATCCAGGCAGGAGGCGATCCGAAAAAAGTTGTTTTCTCTGGTGTGGGTAAAACCGAAGTTGAAATTGCCACCGCATTACAAGCAGATATTTACTGTTTTAATATTGAATCTATTTCAGAGCTATACCGAATTAACTCTGTCGCAGAGAGCTTAAATACAAAAGCGCCAATCTCAATTCGTATTAACCCAAATATTGATGCTGGCACGCACCCTTATATTTCAACCGGACTAAAAGAGAATAAATTCGGTATTGAAATAGAGCAAGCTTCAACGGTTTACCATCTTGCCAATGAACTTGAGTTTATTGATGTAAAAGGGGTTGATTGTCATATTGGTTCGCAATTAACTGAAATAGAACCTTTCCTGGAAGCATTAGATAAATTATTAGAGTTGATCGATCAACTAGAAGAGCAAGGTATTAGTATTTCCCACCTTGATTTAGGCGGCGGTTTAGGTGTGCCTTACGATAAAGAAACACCGCCAGCGCCAACGGAATATATGAATGCCATTATAAACAAAATGGGTGAGCGCAAGCTGAAACTTATTTTTGAACCTGGTCGTGCAATTATGGCCAACGCCGGGGCATTAGTAACCAAAGTTGAATTTTTAAAAATCAACGATCATAAAAACTTTGCCATTGTTGATGCGGGAATGAACGATCTTATTCGCCCAGCGTTGTATAGTGCTTGGCAAAATATCATTCCACTTAATAATAACTTGCTTGATTCCGCAACTCGTCCATTACGCACTTATGATATCGTTGGTCCTATCTGTGAAACGGGTGATTTTTTAGGTAAAGAGCGACAATTAGCATTAGCTGAAGGTGATTACCTGATGGTACGCAGCGCCGGTGCTTATGGTGCAACAATGAGTTCAAACTATAACTCTCGTTGCCGCCCGGCTGAAGTGATTGTTGATGGTGAAAAAGCCTTTGTTGTTCGTGAGCGTGAAGAACA
>NZ_CEZLMY010000203.1:0-5551 GCF_983033635.1 Psychromonas sp.
CTCATCAAGAAATAAATATAGAAAAATTTAATTCTAGCAATGCTTATAAAATAATTAAACCGATGAAAATCCCATTTATTTCTTATCCTTACGAATGGAGTTATCTACAATTAAAAGCAGCAGCCAGACTGACATTAAGAGTTCAAAAAGTTGCTTTGACCTTCGGTTTATCACTTAAAGATGCAAGCGCATATAATATTCAATTTCTGAATGGAAAGCCTATTTTTATTGATACTCTTTCATTTGAAAAATATAATGATCTGCCTTGGATAGCTTATGGGCAATTTTGCGAACACTTCCTCGCACCTCTTGCCTTAAGAAAATTTAAAGGGAGAAAGTTAAGTCGCCTTAACCAGCTATTTATAGAAGGCATACCTTTAGATTTAGCCAGTAAAATACTCCCCAAAAGAAGCTGGTTTAACTTTGCTATATTTATGCATATTCATTTACATGCCAAAATGCAAAAAAAATATAGTGACGTATATAATAGCAATGAGAAATTAAACGCCAGCGAACACAAATTTTCAAAGAAAAAACATTTCGCTCTTATTGATTCATTAATATCTATGGTCAAATCTTTAAAGTTAGAGATTGGAGAGTCTGAATGGATAAATTATTATGAAAGCAATAATTACAATGAGTTATCTATTCGGCACAAAAAAGAGTTAGTCGAAAAATTTATTAGAGAGTCTAATAATAAGCAAAATATTATCGCTGATATTGGAGCTAATACTGGCGAATTTACTCGTATTGCCCAAAAATTCGCTAATCAAGTTATATCATTTGATTTTGATGAAGTTGTTGTTGAGATTAATTATTTACAGGCAATTAAACATAATGAACAGAAAATTCTCCCATTAGTGCTCGATATAATGAATCCTAGTCCCTCTATTGGTTGGGAATGTAATGAAAGAAATTCAATTTTTGATAGGGCTAATTTTGAGACCGTGATGTCACTTGCTTTAATACATCACCTCGCTATAGCAAATAACGTCCCCTTGGAAAAAATTGTTAAAGCGTTTTCAAGTCTAGTCAATAAATTTTGGATTGTTGAATTTGTCCCCAAAAGTGATTCTCAAGTAAAAAAACTGCTATCTACAAGAGAAGATATTTTTCCTAATTACACACAGCAAGAGTTTGAAAAGCAGCTGACATCAAATTTTGTAGTAGAACAAAAAGAGAAAATAGTGCAAACAGAAAGAACTTTATACTTATTGAAAAAAATATAACGTTATGTTTTATTTATAAAATAATCGGTTTTGTAACCCATTGCTTTCAGATGCTCATAAACTAATTTTTTAACTTGAAAATCTGGTAATAATTGGTTGTCGCAAGATGAATTTCCACCGTGGACTTTTTCACTAATGGATTTTATCTCTTTTTCTAAAAACACAGTATACAGGTTGCCACAGATAGCAATTGATACGCTACCTAAAGAATAAAATGGAGGAGTAGGATCCGTAGCGACTTTCCAATCTTTTTTATTAATAAGTCTAGATGCTTTCGAATTGGCTATATAAAAAGTCTGATTTCCTGAACGAGTTGATAATAAGGATGTTCCATCAAACCAAGACGGAATAGGCTCACCAATAAAATTGAGAATTGTGGGGGCGATATCAATCCTTTGAGAAGGCAGTGCATTTACACCAGTATAAACTTTATTTGGAAAGCGTATTATTAAAGGTAAAGTAGTATTTATTTTATGTTTCCAGCCATGATCGCTATTGAAAACTATAATGGTGTTTTCTAATTCACCTCTCTTTTTTAAAAAATTATAAATTTCTTCTGAATATTTATCCCATTGAAAAATAGCATTATCATAATGATCAATCATCCAATGTTCTTGCTGTTCTTTATTTTCTGTAAATACGGCCTTTTCATAACTAAATTTACTCCCATGAGGACCTAATAAGTGAACACTGGCAAAGAAAGGTCGAGGTGCATTTTTAAGTTGCTCTTTTAAGTCTTTCATTCTGGGGATATCAGAAAGGCTGTCTTTAAAGTTTTGTGTGACTATATGGTAAGGGTTAACCCATTTTTTTAATCCTGTTATATGGAATAACCTGTATATAAAACGGTTACTTGTTTCTTCTAAAAACTCAAATGTTGAAGGCCAATTTAAAGTCACCGATTCCCATAAAGGAGAATACTCAATATCTAAATTTCTATTGTTTGCATAGTGAAAGGATTTTCTCAGTTTAAGATCTTCTGCATCAATATAGTGTCTCGCGCTTATATCAATATTGTAATAACCTAATTGTTTTAAAAGCCCTGGAAAATGCTGATACATATCAACGTTTGAAAAGGTATCAGGTCTAAATACTACTTTTGTCCGTGTTGGATATTTACCACTCAGTAAAGATCCAACTGAACCTGTTGTTTTACCAGAGTTTGTCCAATGATTTTTATAGATCATGAGTTCACTTGAAATACTATCTAGGAAGGGGGTTGTTTGTCTTTCATACCCATAAATGGACATATTAGATGCATTAACGCCATCAGCGCTGAAAAATAGAATATTAGGTAACTCTTTCGTTAATTTATCAATTTCATTATTGGTAGAGTTGGCTGAAAAAGTTACATTCTTATAAGTAAAACCAATACTCGTTAAAGAAAGAAACAATAAAATAACACTTAAAATTGAGCCAATATTTAGCAGCTGTAAATTATTCTTAACGCGCTCCTGTGTTTTTTTTAATCTCCTTAAGAAATATACAGTTAACAGACATAATAAAAATAAATAAGTCAACTTACTGTAAATCATATCTGCAGTATAGGAGGATATTTCAAAGAAAGTATAAGTGTTGTTATCTATTAAAAGAAATAGAGTAAATGCCAATATAAATGCGGGAATCACTAAGTTTAGATAAACCCTAAGATAGGAGTTTTCCGCCTTTATTTTTTCACTTAGTAAAAATACACAAAAACAGATAGGAATTAATATTAATAATATAGGAATAGGAGAATTAAATAAAACTGCAGTAGAATTTGTGATGCTTAAGTAGCTAAAAAGGGATGGTTTGGTTAGATAAAATAACCACTCAAGAAAATAATATAAATAAGTGCTTAATATGGTAAATACAATTCCTAGTAAACAGTTTAAGTTTATCTTTGAATATATTTTCATATTTGTTCTATGTTTATTTTTTCGCTGCAAAATATGCATCCCATAATTTAATTAACACCATCAAGGTTATTACACTTAGCAATTTGGTCAAATTTATAGTCGTTTTGATAATGTTTACATAGCTCATGCAACATTTTATTTACTGGCGCTTTGCCGTTATATGTTGATAAGGGGCTCCAATTTTGCGCTGCTAAATCGATTAAAATAAGATCTTCAAAACCGGGTTGCATCACCAGCTGCCACTCTTTGAAATAAACAGAGCGTTGTTTTTTAGGAATAAAGTCAGCGTATTTTTCAGGCTTCAGTATTACTTTTCCCTCTTTATTTACCATATAATTAACTTTAGCTTCATAGAACACTTTTTTAGTGTCGATAAAGCTATTGTTTATGGCTTTAACGGGTAATGAAGATTCAACAAAGACAAACCTGTCATAAAGCAACTTGTTATTTTTAATAGGTAATGGTGTGCCTTCTGCCTTTTCTAAGGTGAAATTTAATTTTTTCGCAATGCTTGGTACGATATCTATGATGGAAAAAACACCCTCTATCTGTTTCGCGTTATTTATTTTTTGACCGTTTTTGTATTCAGTATAGGATAGTAAAATATTGGCTTGTTTTTGATCTAATATATTTGTTCCATGCCCCCAGGCATCCATTTTTATAACAGGCTGCTCCATCTCTTTTGGCTGTAATTTATCTGTTGCTAATTTAAAGCTTTCACCATGGTCTGAGAAGGTGAAAACCAGTGCATTTTCCAACATTCCTTGCTGCTGCAATTTATCCATAAAATCTTGGAACTGCCTGTCAAGCTTGTTAAGTAATGACAGATACATAAAGTGACTATAGTTGTCTTGCCAAAGATCCGGATCAACATTGATAAAATCTTTGGAGGTGAACGGCCAATGCAGCATACAAAAATGTACAGATAAAAAATTAGCCTTATCTGCTGATAAATTATTTAATACCCGATTATTAAAAACGAGCGGATCATAGGTTTTGCCATTGCCTCTATTGGTAAAAATATAGGGCAGAAAATATTGTGCAAATTTGGTGTTTGATAGCAGGTTAATGATTGGAAAGTCGGCAATGCTAGTGATTAGCTGATCGGCGAAACCGATTTTCGGGCCAATCGCCAAATCAAAACCATAACTTTCATCAATAGGGTTAAAGCGCCTCTCATCCATCGCATAGATGGTTTGATAACCTTTTTCTTTTAATAAGGCCGTAATCTCTAATTTCTTGTCCAGCAAATTATCTGGTGTTAAATTGAATCTGCCGCCATGTGTTATAGGATATTGTGATTTTAATAGACTGAACCATGCTACAAATGTTCGCGCAACTGTTGTGTAACTATTGTTATAGATTATTGAACCTTCGATAAACTGATCAATATTTGGCGTTAAAGTAGAAGACTTATATCGTCTATTTAAATGATCCGGTCTAAACGCATCTAAGCCAATTATAATTATGTTTGGTTTGTCAACTGTTGCTGCGCTACCTGCTTTTAAGTTAAAAGAGTAGGGCATAGCAAAAAAACCACAAACAGATACAATTAAAAGCGTACGAATATATTTTTTTTCCATTAATAAACTGCTAATAAATAAGGAAAACAGCAAAAAACTTAAGCAAACAATAAAGACAATATTACTGAGGAAAGAATCTCTGAAAATAGCCAATAAGGATGTCGGTGTATAGTATGAATTGGCCGATATACTCAGTAAAAGGTGTAATACAACAATGATCAGCCAGGTTAAGGTTCTTATATTATTGTTTGCAGTTTTATTAAAGAAGAGTTTGCATGAGATGCAGATTATATAAGACCAAAACAGTTGTAAGAAAAGAAAAATCAGTACGAAAAAACTTAAATCTAAAATCAGCTCAACACTTTGAAAGTTTTTTGAGTTTTCGCTTGATAAAATGGTCAAAAGTGAAATGTTGGAATAGGGTTGTAAGCTACTCCTGTAATCCAGAATAAAAACGCTAAACAGTAGCAGTAACGCAATCGTCCTGAAAAACGTCCTTTGTATAGAAATAAGCTCAACACGAGTGTTATTGGTCATTTAACTCACTACCTTTACTCTTCTTAACTTCACTTGTGGTTATCTTAAATTTGCCTGCTTGCGTGATTATTCTGCTGTCATCTTTAGATGCAGGCCAGTCGCCACTGTGAATATAGCGATTGGCGAGCAGTGAACTTGGATTTTCAATATTACTGAGTTCAGCTCTAATACTATAATGCTGATAGCCGTAAAAGATGATCGGCGAAATGACCAATAGCAGCAGACTGGAAAGTAATAGAGTAATTATTCGAGGTGATAACCTTCCTCTTTTTCGCAAATAATCCATTCTTACCCCTTTTCCCGTTTCATAGGTAATAAATAAAATTATAGACCAATTCTTGCCTGTTCGATTCTTGTTGATTCA
>NZ_CEZLMY010000204.1:0-313 GCF_983033635.1 Psychromonas sp.
CGCTTATTCCCGAAAACAAGCCAGACAAATTAAATTGCAGATCGACGTTAGAGTAAAAATCAAGGAGGTCGTTTGATCGCACCTCCCCGCTATGCATCACTCCCCCTGTAAACAGTCATCCCTTTCAACGATTCGATCTTCAATCCATTTGTCAATTTCACTTTCAACCCATGCAACCGCTCTGTCGCCTAATGATACTGACATAGGGAATGTTTTAGCCTTTATGTACTTATAAATCGTGGCACGTGCTAAGCCTGTAATGTGCATCACCTCTTTTAATCGAATTAATCTTGGTCTTTTCTTTGTCTCAGCT
>NZ_CEZLMY010000204.1:323-3377 GCF_983033635.1 Psychromonas sp.
CTTCCATTTTGAACTCCTGTTGTTTCATTCAAAACAGAAGGGCTTGCCGTAAAAAACAACTTATTAGGCTCACGTTCAACTCCAACATATTTCAGGTACACATTATCCTTATGAATCCACCAGCCAGAGAACAATTACCCCCATTTACAGCCTGTGCGACTGCATGGGCTTTGTTATGCCGGGAATAAAAGGAAACACTCATGACACATCTAGATAACATCCCCCATCAAAAAATAATTAAGGTTGAGGTTGAACAAGACTTACTGAAACTCGTTAATAAACATGTTGAATCTGTTAATGGCTTAACCGAGCTCGTTGACTGTGTACCAGATTCAATCTCAGAGCCGTTTAAAGAAGTATTACGTGAAGAAGGTAAAGTTAGCGTTACCACTGACCTAGTAGACCTCGTATGTAGTGCAGAGGAAGGTGATATTCAAACCATGCTGTACGCAGTACTTGCTCATCACCCCAAAGCCCTGCATCAGTTTATTACCACTGAACAAGCCAATATCAAGCTTGCCATGATTGAAAGCGCCCAAGCATTGCTAACAGGCCTTGAGGGATGTATTTAATGACCATTGCACAAAGGTAGGATTATGAAAAATGCCACTAAACATCAAAGAATTAAAACCATCATTCACAGTTCAGCAACAGCAGCCGCTACAGCTGGGGCAGGACTAGCCCAAGTACCAGGTTCAGACAGTGCGATCATTACACCTATTCAAATAGCGATGATTGTATCCATTGGCAGGGTCTACAAACAGGATATGAGCTTTACAACAGCAGCATCAACACTATCAGCTATTTCAGCAGGTTACGTTGGCCGTGCGGTCTCTCAGGTGCTTGTAGGTTGGATACCAGGTGTAGGCAACATTCTTAATGCCACTACTGCTTTTGCTATTACTGAAGCCATTGGCTGGAGTGCCAATGAACTATTTAAGGATTGATAATAACAATATGAATTAGAGTCTTGATGACTCTCTATAAGCGATTAATTTAATGATAAAAAAGAAAAGATTAAAAGAATAAAGGATGTCGCACTGTAGTGCTCCTCTGTCTATAAGACAAAAGATCCTTACCCACTCAGTACCTTCCAACCTTCGACTCGAGTAGAACTGTTGATTTCTCAACAGCTCTACTCAAGGCTTTCTAATAACCATTACTAATTATTAGTTCTTCATATAATAGGGGTAATTTGAGAATGTTTTTTAATTGTCATTAACACCACCAGCAAGATTCATCACACTTTTAAGCAATACACTCCACCAGCAAGAGCCATCGGGCAATTAACGTCTTACTCATTAGTAACATGGTCAGGCAACCAACAACAATAACAGGGATAAGAATAATGGATGTAAATATATACGCTATTGATGAGCTTCCAGATGAGAAGTTTATCCACCTTATTGATAACAGAGAGTCATTCACACTTACTAATATTACGCACATGAAAAAGACCGTGCTGAAAATCGAAAGTCTTATTGAAGCAAAAGGCCTTAAATGCCGAGTTTATACCAAAGGACGTTCTGCAACCGTTGCCGCAGCTGCTATTCCTGTTTCACCCACTGTTATCGGTGGGTGGCTCTCTGGTATCGCTATTGGTGTACATAACCTCGCTACTTATGATCCAGATTATGAAATAGGGAAAAACAGGTTATCAAAAGAGCTTAATGTTGAGTATAAAAAGTAGTTTTGCTTGAACACTCTGCACATTATCTGAGCTGTTAATTGAAATTATTTTTAAACACATATTACTTTGGTGAATAACTAATAAACCCTAACCACAAAGCCTCTTGAAACAACAAAGTTTCAGGGGGCTTTTTTATGTCTGTTTTTTACCCATCCGGCTTCATTTATTTTACCCGAAACGGTTTGTTCGGGCATTTGCTGCCCGGTCTGTGAATATGATGGGTAACTGATGTAAAGCATAGGACTTCGCTACAAAAAGTTATTTGCTAATTGGCCTCGTTACCGAAGAGGTTTTCTATTCAATTACACAGTTGATTACTATTATGGTCAAACGAGCAAAAGTGAGTACACAAGAGCAAGTCGCTCTTGCCTTTGAATTATATAAACGAATACCACAAAGCTATAAAACCACCGCAAAAGAACTTCAAGCTCAACTTAATGAGGTAGGCATTGAACGCGATATCCGCACCATTCAACGTAACCTCGATGTGATAATTCAATATTTTGATATTGAAAAAGATGACCGCACTAAACCATATGGTTATAGACGTCGTTCTTGCAATATAGCGATCTTCGGTCCACAGGAAATGTTGTTATTAAACTTAGCAGAGGAGCACTTAAAATATCTTCTACCAGTTAGCTTAGTGAAAACACTTAAAAGCACCTTTAGTGATGCAAAATACCGCTTGTTTCCAAACCTAACTAACGAGAAGGAACGCCAATGGTTAAAGAAAGTTAAGTTAATAGTTAAAGAGCCGCATGATTTACCACCTAAAATCATTACTGGTATATTCGAGAAGATCAGTCATGCGCTTTACAATAATTACTGGATATCACTGCAATATCCAAATGCACATCAAGATGATAGATCCAAAGAAGCTATGCCATTAGGTTTAGCTCAACAAGGTTTGATGGTTTATCTTGTATTTCGCTTTAAGGGTGATCAGGCGGAGCAGGTTGTGGCTATTCACGATATCGTCAAAGTTTCTATTTCAAGTTTTGCGTTTGTTTATCCGCGAGATTTTGATCTGGCCGATTTTGATATAGTAAGTGCAATCGAATCATCCAAAGATCAAGCGTTAACGCTAGAGATGGACATCCCACCAGCACCTGAAGTTAAAGTTGATTTTCATTTGCCTAATTCAGCAGCGAGTGAAGACTCAGCCACAATACAGCAATTTAAGGAATAATTAATCTAACACCTATCCGTTCAACCATTTTGAAAAAATGGAACATCTTTATTTAAACCCCATCAATAAATCCACCTCTAAAACAATCGTTTTTAGGTTTACCTCTAATTTTCTTATTTATTTATCAAGCCTGCGAACTATATTGCCGCACATGAATGCTAGTGTGCGACATGTT
>NZ_CEZLMY010000204.1:3387-4919 GCF_983033635.1 Psychromonas sp.
AAAGAAAATCACTCAATACATTTAATCTTATTAAGGATAATAAAACATGAAAAAATCAATTTTGGCATTAACGTTAACGTCAGTAACTTTAATCGGTTGTGGTGGCGGTGGTGGCTCTGATACGCCTACGCCTGCCCCTACAACAACACTGCAAGGCAAAGCCATCGACGGTTACTTAATCGGCGCTACGGCCTTCTTAGATACCAACTATAACGGTGTCTTGGACGAAGGCGAAGCATCAACGGTTACTACTGAGTCAGGAGACTTTAACTTAGATCTGACCGCCGCTAATGCTGAATGTATCGATTACGCGCCTATTGTTGTTAATGTACCCGTGGGTGCTATTGATGAAGATTTAGGTGAAGTAATCGAAGCTTACACGTTAACGTTACCGCCTCGTGCAGTTGCTTTGACAGATACTGAAATTGCCAACGTTACGCCGTTAACCTCTTACATTTGGGATAATGTACAAGCAGACTTGAACGACTTAGACGTAGCGGTAGACTGTGCTACTTTACGTACTAACGTTGCGGTACGTGCTAACTTGGCGGATATTGTTCAAGGCATTGCATTTAACCTCGCTCAACACCACAACACATCAGTAACCGAACTGTTCTCTGACTATGTTGCCAGTGGTGATACTGAGTTATATGATGCAGCGACCGACCTAGTGCGTGGTTTAAAAGCGTCTTATGAGTCTAATAAAGCGATTCGTGCCGCTCATCCGAATGCATCTTCTGCCACTGCTAATTATCAATTAGGTACGGTGCAAGACAATGGTCGATTAAATGCTAACTGGTATCTGGTTGAGAATGTATTTTACCCTACCGTAGTTACATATAAACGCACTTTGCTGGACACTGACACATTTGCACCAGTAAAAGTTGAACTCGATTCTGAGCGTACTGTGATCACTGCAAACGGTTTTGAATACAACCATGAAATTGCTTTAGAGCAAGACTTCGAAGGTAACCCTGTTTGTGCCATGAATGAAATCATTCTTGCAACGGGTTCAGTGAAGTACGGCCTTACTAATAATGCAATGTATACAGGTTCGACTCGTGCGGAATGTGAAACGGGTGATATCGCAGGTAACATAACTACCCGCCGTGTTGAGGTGAGTGAATCTATTGCAGATACGGAACACAACGGCACATGGTTCTACCGTGAAGCTTTCCCTGTTGGGTTAGATGAATGGATTAATGTACGTGATAACCTAGCTAATTTAGATGCTGACGCTTTGGTGTCTGCGCTTGCGGGTTACTCTACTGACTTCTACGATACAGATGCTCACGGTGCAGACTTTTGGGAGCATGCTCTAGCAGGTGGCACTGGTTATATGTCACATACATCAGAAGGCCATTGGACACGCACCACTAATCGTGATGATGGTACATACCTACTAGAGTGTGGGGCATCTGAAAGTGGGTTGACGGCTCAGCCAGCAGGCGTTATTAACTGCAATGGTTACTTCGTTAACCAATAAGCAAATTAACTAGAAGGGCTTCGGCCCTTCTTCTTTTTTGTAGGAT
>NZ_CEZLMY010000204.1:4929-5498 GCF_983033635.1 Psychromonas sp.
CTACTTTCTGCTACAGCCAAAGTTATTAGTGCGATTACCATATACTTTATCTTTAACCTTGGCGAAGTAACTCAAACGACGAAAAACCTTATTATACTCAAACGAATTACTATTCAAGTGATAACAAGGGGTATCTTTAGGGAAGTGAATTAGCGTCATAATATCTTCTGGTGAAAGCATCAATGCGCTTGCCCAAGCTCGATAAACCTTACCAGCCAAGTTATTGTTAACGGAGCTGTAATCCCCGAAACCGTAATAAGTGTCTTTGTTAAGCAATAAAGCAACATGATAATGGTGCTGAACAGCATTGGCAGTTTCCTTGCACCAGACATACCTAACAGTACAAGGATGAACTCGTTTACCCTCTCTTCTTTTTTTTGTTAAATCCGCATTTACTTGAGCTTTAAAAGATTCAATAAAACGGGTTATAACAGTTGTGTCAAATTCCCTAGGGTAATCAGGACAATCCACCACAGAGGGTAAATGTAAATCAAATCTAACTACCAACGTTCTCGGATGCTCTCTCAACGCTTTGTCTAAAACTGATTCAATTGACTGTAGATATTGGG
>NZ_CEZLMY010000205.1:0-3917 GCF_983033635.1 Psychromonas sp.
TTGACCATCGTATTTTTTAGCGATGAAACCTGCTGTACGAGAGGCAAGGTTAACCAGTTTATTTACCACATCAGAGTTAACACGCTGGGTGAAATCTTCAAGGTTAAGATCTAAATCATCAATACGGCTGGTTAATTTAGCTGCGTAATAATAACGTAAACATTCCGGATCCAGGTTATCTAAGTAGGTACTCGCTTTGATGAAAGTGCCTTTAGATTTAGACATCTTCGCACCGTTTACTGTTACATAACCATGTACATTCACGCCCGTTGGTTTACGGAAACCTGAACCTTCTAAAACAGCCGGCCAGAACAAGCTGTGGAAGTTAACAATATCTTTACCGATGAAATGATACAGCTCAGTGCTGCTGTCTTTTTTCCAGTATTCGTCAAAATCAAGACCGGCAGTTTTATCACAAAGGTGTTTGAAACTGCCCATGTAACCGATTGGCGCATCTAACCATACGTAGAAGTATTTACCCGGTGCGTCTGGAATTTCAAAACCGAAGTAAGGCGCATCACGAGTGATATCCCACTGTTTTAAACCGAATTCAAACCATTCACCTACTTTGTTGGCCATTTCAGTCTGCAGTGCACCTGATTTAGTCCATACTTTTAACATATCTTCAAACTGCGGCAGATCGAAAAAGAAGTGCTCGGTATCTTTCATAACAGGTGTTGCACCTGATACGGCAGATTTTGGATTAATCATCTCTGTCGGGCTGTAAGTTGCACCACAGTTATCACAGTTATCACCGTACTGATCGTCAGACTTACATTTCGGGCAGGTGCCTTTTACAAAACGATCCGGTAAAAACATCTCTTTTTCAGGATCAAATAACTGTGAGATAGTTTTTGTTTTGATGAAACCATTTTCACGCAGTGCGATATAAATTTGCGAAGAGAGTGCTTTGTTTTCTTCTGTATGCGTCGAGTGGTAGTGATCAAAGCTGATATCAAAACCGGCGAAATCACTTTCGTGAGAGGCTTTAATATCGGCAATCATCTCTTCCGGCTTAATACCCATCTCTTGTGCTTTAAGCATGATAGGCGTGCCGTGTGCATCATCAGCACAAATAAAATGGATGTTATTGCCACGTAAACGCTGGAAACGAACCCAAATATCAGCTTGAACGTGCTCAAGCATATGACCTAAATGGATAGGACCATTAGCATACGGTAGGGCGCAGGTAACAAGGATTTTACGATCTTGATTTGCCATTTTATTTGTTATTCCTATTTATCTAAAACGAATTCTTCAGTCTGTGCGATCTTTTTTAAGTCGGCAATTCTACCCAATTACAGCCTGAAATCCCACTGTTAAACCCGGTTTTTATTTAGGGATGAAATAAGGTGCTATTTTGCTAAACTGCATATACTTAACTTTTTTGTAAAAGGTGGCCAAAAGTGTTTAATAAAAACAACTTAGTTCAACAGGTTATTGATTGTTTAGTCGCTCATGATCCGTTAATGGTGATTAACAAACTACTGGAAAACGGGCGGATTAAAATCGATGAAAAGATTGCTTTAATTGAGTGTAATCTGCCTTTTTATGCGCCTGGTTGGTTAAGTTCATTACAAGCTGATAGTGCTGTTCAACTTGAAAAAATCCTAGCTAAAAAAGTAAGCTGGGAAATTAAACACCAAGTTGCGGCTTTGCAGAGCGACAGCAGTAAAACAACCTTGGCAAATATCAAAAATATACTGATCGTTGCATCGGGTAAAGGCGGGGTCGGTAAATCAACGGTCAGCGTTAATCTGGCGCTTGCTTTGTCACAAAATGGCGCAAAAGTGGGGATCTTAGATGCCGATATATATGGGCCGTCTATTCCAACTATGCTTGGTGTTAAAAACGCTCAACCAAGTAGCGCCGACGGTAAATTGATGCTGCCGATTGAAGCCTGTGGTTTAGTCTGTAATAGCATTGGATTTTTGGTTAAAGAGGAAGATGCGATGATCTGGCGTGGCCCGATGGCCAGTAAAGCATTATCGCAAGTCTTAAATGAAACCGATTGGCCGGAGCTTGATTATTTAGTGGTAGATATGCCGCCGGGTACCGGTGATATTCAATTAACCATGTCTCAAAATGTGCCGGTAAGCAGTGCATTGGTGGTGACAACACCACAAGATATTGCTTTAGTGGACGCTAAAAAAGGTGTGACTATGTTTAATAAAGTTGATCTTAATGTGGCAGGTATTATTGAGAATATGAGCTTTTATGCGTGCAGTCAATGTGGTCATCAGGAAGCCATATTTGGTACAGGTGGCGGACAGAAATTAGCTGCGCAATTTGATTTACCTTTTTTAGGCGAGTTACCTCTGCATATCAGTTATCGGGAAGATACCGACCAAGGAAATCCTACGGTTAATAAGGGGGAGAAACCTGAGTTGATCTCTCCTTATTTAAACTTAGCAGAAACCTTAGCAATCAATCTATATCGCAATTTAAATCAAGCAAGTGAGCAGATCAGTATTACGGAGGTAAAATAATTAGTAATTACTCAGGTCGTCGCCATTTAAGCTTATTTATGAAGTACATCCGTGTACTTCATTGCTACGCAACTGGCTAAAGCCATTCAAATATGTTCCATACATATTTGTCCGCGTTGAAAAATGCTCAAAAATTCTTCTGGAAAGAATTTCAACATTCGTAGAATGGCCTAAAAGGCGTAGTACAAGGATGTATGTAGTATTTAAACGACTAAACTGCGCTTTTTCGTCTTGAACTTAGCCCTGAGCATTTACATATAATAAAGCACCTCAAATATTTTGGGGGCTGACATAGTTACAATAATTATTTTAGGTGGGAATTAAAATGGCAAATATAGAATTTACACGTGAACAAAAAAACTTATTAGTAAGTCAGATTCAAAAATATTTTGATAAAGAGTTAGCTCAAGAGATTGGCGACTTTGATGCTGAGTTTTTACTGGATTTTTTCAGTGAAAAAGTAGGTGGTTATTATTACAACCAAGGTCTAAATGATGCACGCGCACTGCTTGATGAAAAGTTAGATACCATTACCGAATCATTTTACGAACTGGAAAAGGTAACTGATTTTGATTAAATAGCGGTGCTTAATTACTTTGTTAAGGAAAGAAAGGTGATTTTTATTCTTAAGTTCAAACAGGCTATATGTTTATTCATTAACCGTTTGCTGACGTTAATAATCTGTTTTTTATTATTAAATTCGCCTGCTGTTCGTGCAGCTGCACATTGGCAACAAGATCAATATATTACTGATAGCTTTATAGATGTAGCACTGAACCGTGAATATCACAGCAAGCAAAAAGCTCATTTTATGCGCTGGAAAGAGCCGCTTAAGATATTTATTAAAAGTGAATTGGGCGATCCGACACTGCAACAAAAACTGTATTCAGTTCAAGCCAGGCATTTGCAGTATATTACTGCCCATCCGCTAACCTTTGTGCAATCTGAAAGTGATGCAAATGTTATTATTGTGTTTAGCTCGTCTAAAAATATGAGAGCGAATATTGTTAAGCGCGCGCAGATAGTCGATCTTGATAAGATTCTCAGTGATGCACTTTGTTTAGCGAATTTTCAAGGTAACGCTAAATTTGAAATCACCCGTGGTTTAATATTTATCCCTGTCGACAGGGTACGCCAAAGAGGGCGGTTACTCGATTGCGTTGTAGAAGAGTTAACACAATTGATGGGCCTTCCTAATGATTCTACTGCCGTTTACCCCTCGATATTTAATGATCGCAGCATCGACAGTTACCTATCCGGTTTAGATTACCTGCTATTAAAAATTGCCTATCACCCATTATTAAAGCCGGGTATGACTGAAGCGCAAGTCCGAAACAAACTTCCTGCAATTTTGGATCAGCTAAGATCGCTGGGCGAGATTGAAAATGCACAATGGCGTGTTTTAGATAACAGCATGAAAAAATGGGC
>NZ_CEZLMY010000205.1:4017-5452 GCF_983033635.1 Psychromonas sp.
AGATCACTGTTGAACTACATTATGAATAAATCATTGAACTTACCGCAAAACAATTACAGCTTTGCATTGATTACCTTAGCCGGTTTAATTGTTGGCTCGATCCTAACATTTTTATTTAGCGAAGCGTTTTCCACAAATTTATCGCAAACGCTGCTTCTCGCGTTAATTTTCAGTTTATTCTGGCTTGCCTTTTTTAATATAAAAAACTATCGGGAGTCACCTTTACGCAATAGAAAAAGATATAGCGCCGCATTTTGGTCACTGCTTGCAGGTCTACTGATTTACTATGTACTTCCGCAATTTAATGGTTTTGCAATTCCTTTATCTGCAATTGTTATCTGGCCTGCTGCTTTCACTTTGGTATATAAAATAGCTGAACATTTACAGACCCCTAAAGAGGATAAATTTGTTTTTCATAACGGCGCTGAACCGCGGCCTACGTTTCGTGATTTACCCAAAAAACAGATATCAAAAGAGGAGATTGCCTTTCATATCGATAATGATGGACTGGATCCGCAGATTATTTTTAATGTAGAAAAAACCGGTGCGTCACACCTTATTCAGATCAAAGATAGCAGTAATGCAGATCAATTTAGCCATTATTTATTAAAACGTAATGTAATCGTCAAAGAGCTTGGCATCCCGATTGAAGGGGTGATCTTAATGGAAATACAGTTTAATGGGTTAAAAGCTTACTATCAGATAGTTGATGATCTGAATGTGACTGAATCACAACAGTTGAGCTCGATAGATATTGCTTTACTGGAAAACAGCGATGATTTAAATCAGCATATCGAAGCTGCTATTAGCGAGATGTTTAAAGTAAGTTCTCCAGAATCGGCACAAAAAATTAATGTTATTAATTATCAGGCAATGCTTAAGTTCCATATGTATGTTAAGCGTTTGAAAGACAAAGAAAACAGTAGTCTAGATTATTTATCTACTTGTGAAGGTACGCTGGAAATTTGTAATTCGTCGTATGTGGAACTATACAATTGTAATTTGCAAAGTACCTTAACTTCTTGGGTAAACCAAAACGGCTTAATTCGCACCGATCGCGCTGATTCTCAATTGAATATAGAAGATGATGAGCCGCTACGGTTAAACAAGATTAAACTGCATTTTGCCGATTGTTGTTTGACTGATATTCAGCTGCTCAAAAATACCCTAGAAAATGCCAGTATTAAGTTACATTTAACGCTAACAGAATTAAGTGATGGCGAATTAACTGATAATAACAGCACATTGAATCTGCTGATGTCAGATAAAAGTATCACGGTTAGCACTGAGGCTGTTGACGAGGAGGATTTGATCTCTGTAGCGCAATACTTTAAGCAAAAAACATTACAATCATTAATCTAATTATATACCCAAACCACTTCAAGATGCAGGAATCAGCAAGACGATAAATGATGAGATTCTAGGCAGAAGGTTG
>NZ_CEZLMY010000206.1:0-4710 GCF_983033635.1 Psychromonas sp.
TCCCTTATCGAATGCTGTAACGCAATACTGGTTTTCGAGCTGAGCCCCCGCAGGGCAAGCCAAATTGCACTCATCTGCGTCGTTATAAAATCTCAATGTAGAACAACTATACTTCAATTTTATGCCTAGCATCTAAGTACAATTTGGCTTGCTGATTTTGCATCTTGAAGTAACATGGGTATATACCCAAACCACTTGGAGATGCAAATTCAGGTAGCTTAGGTATATTATATGCGCAGTTTTTATTTAAACTAATTGATTAGAGTGCAGTGACTGCGATATTTTCGCCCTTTTCACGTTTTTTCATAGTACGTTTAGTTCTGTCGATAACATCCCCGACCAACTGACCACAGGCTGCATCAATATCATCACCACGTGTTTTACGTACAATAACAGTGTAACCATATTCCATTAACACTTTATTAAAACGATCTACACGACTGTTACTTGGTTTACCGTAATCGTTACCAGGGAATGGGTTAAATGGAATAAGGTTGATTTTGCACGGCGTATCTTTCAGGAGATGTGCAAGTTCATGTGCTTGATCGGTTGAATCGTTGTAATGGTCAAGCAATAAATACTCAACCGTCACCTTGCCGCGATTAGCATTAGATTTTTCGATATAACGTTTTACACCCGCTAAGAAATCAGCAATATTATATTTATCATTAATCGGCATCATTTCAGAGCGCAATTTGTCATTGGATGCATGTAATGAGATAGCTAAAGCAACATCGATACGATCACCTAAGATATCTAAAGCAGGTACAACGCCAGATGTTGAAATGGTCACACGGCGCTTGGAAAGCGCATAACCAAAATCATCTAGCATCAATTCCATTGCTGGAATAACATTATTGAGATTTAATAATGGCTCACCCATGCCCATCATCACGACATTGGTAATTGGACGTTTACCGCTTTCTCCCATTACGCCAATAATTTTAGCTGCTCGCCAAACTTGGCCAATAATTTCCGAAACCGTTAAATTACGGTTAAAACCTTGTTGTGCCGTAGAGCAGAAATTACATTCCAGTGCGCAGCCAACTTGTGAGGAAACACACAGGGTAGCACGCTCTTTTTCCGGGATATAAACCGCTTCAACTTCTTGATCGCCAACAGTCATCGCCCACTTGATCGTGCCGTCACTGCTGCGTTGTTCAACTTTTACTTCAGGCGCGACAATCTCTGCACACTGTTTTAATTTTTCACGCAGTTTCTTATTAATGTTACTCATTAAATCAAAATCATCACAACCGAAATGGTAAATCCATTTCATCACTTGCTCTGCACGAAATGGTTTTTCGCCCAATTCGACAAAAAACGCACGTAAACCTTCTCGGTTTAAATCTAATAGGTTTACTTTTTTATTACTCATGAAAGCCTCGTTACAACAAAAGGGGCAAAAAATTAGGGGGGGGATTGTACAAAGGTTATACGGATATAGCTAGTCAAAGAAAAACGGTTACTCATAAAGAGACACCGTGTACCTGTTTAAACAACTGTAAGTGTTGGTATTTGTGCTATTTCACTCCAACTATAAAAAATTTCAGGAGGTAGTTTATCACCACGTTGATTAACTGTTTTTTGGATTTTCCCACGTTTCAATAACACAGCCATCATTGGCGCAAGACCTTCACAGCTTAAGTGAAAATGTTTAAGCAGTTTCTTCTCTTCAATACGGCCAGCCTGTTTCACGTAATCAGTTATTGATTGTAAAATCATAATGCCCCCTGCTCAGCCAGTACATTACCTTTGCGTTTTAACAGGTATAACACAGCTAAAATTATCAGCACGGCAAAAACTAAATAGATAAGATTACTCGCAGTTTGCATTGAAAATGTGGCAATTTGGTAATAAGAAACCGAAACAATATAAGCCACGGCGGTTGTCCATAAGGCAATAAAGCGAGCCCAATTAGCGCCAACTTCATTAACAATTGCGCCCATTGCAGCCGCACATGGTGCGTATAACAAAATAAATAACAGGTAAGCAAAAGCCGCTTCTTTACTGACAAATGCTTTTTGAATATTACTATAAATCGTCAGATCAACCCCCTGCTCTTCAGCAGCCAGAGTTAAATCTGCAACTTCACCTAAATCGAGGCCTAATGGATCGCTGACATTAATTCCTAATAAGTTTTCAGGAACCGTTTGTAGTGCTGAATTTAACTTCTGAAGCAGAGTTAACTCGACTTGATCTTCTATTTGTTGCGTCGAATAGAGATTATTTAAGGTACCAACCACAGCTTCTTTAGCAAACAGGCCTGTAACAATGCCCACCGTAGCCGGCCAATTGTCTTGGTTTATACCCAGAGGAGATAATACCGGTGTAATAATTTGCGCACCTTGACTCAGTAATGATTGCTCACTATCTTGGTGACCAAAACTTCCATCGATACCAACAGAGTTAATAATATTTAATAAGGTCACCACCAAAACTATGGTTTGCCCAGCCCCAAAAACAAATCCTTTAAGCTTTTGCCACGTTTTGATCAAGGTATTGCGCAGTGTTGGAAACTCATAATCAGGTAACTCTAAAAATAGGCTGTCACTTTTACCGGGCAATAAAGTACGGCTTAAAACAAACCCTGTTATCACCGCCACTAAAATACCAATCAAATACAGTGAAAATACAATATTCTGGCCATTTTCAGGGAAAAAGGCACTGGCAAACAGAGCATATACAGGTAAACGGGCACCACATGACATAAACGGTGACATCACCACAGTTAACAAGCGCTCACGCTCTTTGTCAAGCGTTCTTGCAGCCATCACTGCCGGCACAGTACAACCAAAACCAACAATCATAGGTACAAAAGATTTACCTGGTAACCCTATCCACTGCATCGCTTTATCAATAACAAATGCAGCACGCGCTAAATAGCCAGAGCTTTCTAATACAGCCAAAAAAAGATATAAACAACCGATAACAGGAATAAAGGTCATTACGGTTTGAATACCGTTACCGACACCATAGGCTAATATATTAATTAACCATTCAGGTGCAGAAATAGAAGATAACAATTGCGCACTGCCATCAACAAAGATAGCACCTGCAGTAATATCAAAGAAATCAATAAATGCACTACCTATGTTAATTGAAAACATAAACATCAGGTACATAACCAATAAAAAGAAAGGAATGCCGGTAAAACGATTCATTACCAAGGCATCAATTTTTTCAGAAATTGAACGGCCTAATAAACCTTGTAAACGCACTGAATGCTGTACAAGCTGATAGATAAAACTGTAGCGTGTGTCAGCAATTTGCAAATCGATATCAGAATCTACACCGAGCTCTATTTTTTGTTTTTCTTGTAAAAACTCTGTTTGCTGCGGTTCATCTAACAGTTTCAATATGCTTTGATCATTTTCCAATAACTTAATAGCCAACGCCCTGTTTTGCAAATGATGGCTAACGGCATCTAATAAAGTAGCGCCCTTTTCAATCAGTGGATTTAAGATATCACCGTAATTTAGAGCAATTGGTTCGCTTAACTTTTGCTGCTTTAATGTCACTAACTGCGATGTTAACTTTTCTACCGATTTTTTATTATGCGTAGATAAACTAATAACCGGACAACCAAGCCCTTTTGCCAATGCTTTTTCATTAATCACTAACTGCTTTTTCAGCGCCAGATCCATTTTATTAATAACAGCAATAACTGGCAACCCCAGCTCTTTAAGCTGCAAAGTTAAGTATAAGCTACGCTCTAAGCAGCTTGCATCGATAACATTAACAATCAGATCCGGGCTATTTTGCATAATGTAGTCAAACGCCACACGTTCATCAAGCGAGCTCCCGTCTGCATCATAATCAAGGCTGTAAATACCCGGCAGATCAATAACCTGAACATCAGTTTTATCATTTAACGTAAAATAACCGGTTTTCTTCTCAACCGTTACACCGCTCCAGTTGCCAACATGTTGATTAGCACCAGTTAACACATTAAATAATGTAGTTTTTCCCGAATTAGGATTACCGATTGTGGCTATAGACAAACTCACGCAATTAACTCCACCTTGATTTTACTAATTAATGATTTGCGCAGGGCAATACTGCTATTGGCGCAACGAATTGCAACGGGATCACCCATGGGGGCTAAACGTAATAGTTCAATTTGAGCTTTTGGTAAAAAACCTAAATTAAGCAGTTTTTTACGCATAACAGGTTCCATATCGTGCATATTGACAATATTCGCTCTTTGTCCAACTTTAAGCTCTGATAAAACCATCTGTAACTCCGTTTCTAAAATTGCCACCCAAGCCAATTGTTAATCATTCTCATTTGCATTTAATAATAAATCAAAAAGTAGGGTTATACAATGTTTTAAATCAATCTTGTGGTGCGAGATTTAATGACTCTCTGTTAAACTAAGAAAAAATTACTACTGGAAGAAAATATGGACTTCAGCGATCTTAATCTTGTCTACTCCACAGATGGTGGAAAAATCGATCAACCTGTCGATAAAAAAAGTGCTCCTGAAGGTGATGGTATTGTTCGCATTCATCGTGAAACTAAAGGCCGTAAAGGTAAAGGTGTTATCCTAATTAAAGGATTGCAACTTGACGAAAAAGCGCTTAAAGCACTTGCTAAAGAGATAAAAAAGCGCACAGGCACTGGCGGTAGTGTCAAAGATTTCGTTATTGAAATTCAGGGCGATCAACGCGAAATTGTGAAAACTCTTTTGGAGAAAAAAGGCTATAC
>NZ_CEZLMY010000206.1:4720-5359 GCF_983033635.1 Psychromonas sp.
ATTCACCATAAATTGACGGATGTTTTGATGATCGTTTGCATCCAGGTGTTTTAATACATCATCACGATAATAGCGTCCAAAACAAGCTAGAGTTTGCGATTCATTCAAATTTTGTAACTGCGCAAAATAAAATAGTTTGCATGAGCCTGAATTCGCCCCTGCTTCATTTACCTGCAGACCATTATTAAACGCCGTTGCAGTAAAATCATAATTTTTCTCAATCACCGCCATCGTATCAGTAAACTCAATATTTTCCGGTTGCGCTGATAATTTTTCTAAAAATTCATTTATTAACATAATCGCTACTTTCCTTGTTTAATCAAAATAGATGGTCTTATCTTGAATCATATTTTCAGGACTCACTGACTCACCTTTAATACGCTTTTCTTGATCAGCCCATTCGCCTAAATCTATAAGCTGGCAGCGTTTACAGCATACTTCGGTACGAGGTATATTTATCTAACCCACTTAATCAAAATAGATAGTTTTATCTTGAACTAAATTTTCAGGGCTCACTGACTCACCTTTAATACGTTTTTCTTCATCGGCCCATTCGCCTAAATCTATAAGCTGGCAACGTTTACAGCATACTTGGGTACGAGGTATATTTATCTAACCCACTTAATCAAAATAGATAGT
>NZ_CEZLMY010000207.1:0-5353 GCF_983033635.1 Psychromonas sp.
CCAATAATCTTTTTCAAGTATTTAGAAAGCAGCATCAATAACAAGGTTAAAGCTAATATGCTGATAATAGCAATTGAAACAGCAATCGTACCTGCTGCTTCAGATGTGTGTGAAAATAGCAGAATAGCAAGTGTTAAGGTGCCGGGTCCTGCGAGCAGAGGAATTGACATTGGAAATACGGAGATATCAGTCTCTTTGTCGGATACAGAGAACTCCATCTCTTTAGTTATCATATGGAACGCCGTATAAAACAGTAATAAACCACCAGAAATACGTAGCGAGTTAATATTAATGCCTAAATGCGAAAATAACGCTTCACCATAATTACCAAATAAAATCAGAGTCGCCCCACTTATCAGAACGGATTTGATGGCCATTATGGTGCGGTGCTTTTTATCACTATTACCTGTTAATGAATTAAAGATAAGTGCAGCACCAATTGGATCGATAATAACAAAGAGTGCCGTTAGCGCATGCAGGTAAATCGCGATATCCATTATACTTCCTTCGTAACAACGTTTAAAAAATCAGGTGCGCAATACCGGCTATTACAGGTAATGTTACTAATGTACGTAAAATGAAAATAACAAATAACTCTGCAATATTAACCGGTATTTTACTGCCCAGTAGCAATGCCCCAACTTCACTCATGTAAATCAATTGTGTAACTGACATAGCGGCAATAACAAAACGAGTCATATCCGATTCAATAGAGGTCGCTAAAATTGAGGGAATAAACATATCGGCAAAACCAACTACAATAGTTTTTGACGCTTCAGCAGCTTCTGGAATTTGTAACCACTCGAGAAGAGGAATAAACGGGTAACCTAAATATTCGAAAACAGGCGTGTATTCTGCAACAATCAGTGCCAGAGTACCAATCGCCATCACTACTGGAATAACCCCAAATACCATATCAATAACATTTTTAAAGCCATCTTTGAGAGTTTCTTTAAAACCTGATGCCTTTAATGCTTTGTTTAAAGCCTGCTCTAGTCCCCATGAAAACACATTATGACCGGCAGGTGTTAATTCATCATCGACACATTGATCACTTTGATCGATATATTTATTTTTTTTCCAACAAAGCGGAGGTAATTTAGGCACAATGATCGCAGCTACCACACCGGCAACACAAACAGCCAGATAAAAAGGTAAAAATAGATGTTCTAATTTTACCTGTGAAATGACTACCAATGAGAAAGTGATCGAAACGGCAGAGAAAGTTGTACCAATTACAGCAGCTTCTCGTTGTGTATAGAAACGAGACTCATATTGTTTGCTAGTCATTAAGATACCGACACTACCGTCACCTAACCAAGATGCCATACAGTCAATAGCGCTACGACCTGGTAGATTAAAGATAGGACGCATAACCTTAGTTAATAAAGTGCCGAATAACTCCAGCAGGCCAAAATTTAATAACAGTGGTAGTAACATCCCGGCAAAAACAAACACACAAAATAAAACCGGTAATAAGTCATTTAAAACTAATGCGCCAGTGTTTGCTGAATGAATCGCCTCCGGACCTAAACCGGAAAAGGTCATTACAATAAAAACAGCACCGAGAAGACGAATCACAAACCACATAGGCGATACGTCTAACAGGGAGTTTAAAAATTTATTGTCTTGAATTAACTGTATTTTTGCCAGCTTATTTATAACTGTCACTAAGGCGGTAAAGACTACGATACCTGTGATAATTGCTGTTAAAGAGTCTGCAAGTAAGTTTTGTAAGCCTTTAGCAACGATTGCTATCGGAATGGTAATGGCACCTTGATAACTAACAGGTGTCATAAACAGCAAAAGACCAATTAATGAGGGAACAATAAAAGTCAGTATGGTTGTGAGGTTATGCGATTTTTTTGTCGTCACTTCGGTCGTCATTTCTGTTATTACTTTGCTGGTCACTTTTTCCACCTTGAAAACGTATTTTAAATCTGAGTAGTTAAAGGAATTATATAATTCATATTTAACGAAGCGCGCAAGGGTACTTGCTTTAACGGATGAAGTAAATGCAACAAAAGTTTAATTTTTGGCCTTAGATCAATGTATATTGAAGAAATGTTATCAAAGCGATTTTATCCACGCTATGCTGACACTAACCTTTTATAGAAACAGATAACATTAGTGGGTAGGATAATTATTATGAATAAAGATTTGATTATTAAATCAGCAGCTAATTTAAAAAAAGCTGTGCCTTTAATGATGAAATACCATGTGCCGACAACGCCATTAAATTACGCATTGTGGTATAGCTATGTTTCTAATGATATTCCTGAATTAAATGCAAAATTAGACAATTTAATTGCCAATTATAATGTTTGCCCGCCGATCCAAGCTGAATCTTTATATCGGGAATTTGTTGCTGATAAAAGCGAATCCAGCACTTGGGATGTGAGGCAATGTATCGAAAAAATGCTGATCCAATTGGATCAGTCGTTAACAGATACAAACAGTGATACCACTCAATTTCAGGAAGCCTTTGATAAAACATTTGTCGATATCCATCGTGTTGAAGAAGATGGTTGTTCAGTAGAAGATGTATTGGTATTGCTTAAAAAGCTTGAAAGCGATTCAAAAAATATGCAGCGTTCAACGCAGTTTTTTAGTCAAAGTTTAGCTACCGCGAAAGATGAAATTGCGTCATTAAAAGTACAGCTTCAAAAAAGTCAAAAACAAGCCTTATATGATTCTTTAACGGGGTTATTAAACCGCCATGCTTTTGATGCAGAGCTTTCGTCGTTTTTGAATAATGACAGTCCGGGTTTATGTTTAATAATGGCTGATATTGATTATTTCAAAAATTTTAATGAGCAGTGGGGACATCTGTTAGGCGATCAGGTTTTAAAAGCGGTAGGAAGGAAAATAAATGACAGCATGCGAGGAGGTGCGACAGCGTATCGTTTTGGTGGTGAAGAGTTTGTTATTTTGCTACCCAAGAGTAACTTGAGAATTGCCCGTCACTTTGCAGAAACACTGCGCAAGTTAATTGAAAAGCTGAGCTTAAAAGATAAACGTAGTGCAGAAACGATTAAAAATATCACCTGTTCTTTTGGGGTGGCTGAATTTGAAAATGGTGAGTCGTTAAGCAGTTTTATCACCCGAGCGGATGACTATTTATATCAAGCTAAGCGTTTAGGGCGGAATCGTGTTTTACCGATGTGATAACAAAAAATAACTAGGTTGATGAGTTTGAAGAAGATTATTGTAAATGGAAAGTTAATTTCGACCTCTAAAGTGGTTTGTGTCGGCCGTAATTATGTTGAGCATATTAAAGAGTTAAATAATGAGATGCCTGATCAGGCGGTTATTTTTGTTAAACCTAATTCTGCTATCAGCTGTGATATTTTTAGTGATCCCGATGAATCGATTCATTATGAAGGGGAAATCTCATTTATTATTGAAAGCGAAAAAATTAGTGCTGTTGGTTTTGGATTAGATCTCACTAAACGAGACCTGCAGTCAAAATTAAAAAGCCGGGGTTTGCCCTGGGAGCGAGCAAAAGCATTTGATAAATCAGCCGTATATAGTGAGTTTGTAAGTTTTTCAGGCAAGCTTGAAGATTTGTCCCTGCAACTATATATCAATGATATTTTAGTTCAGCAGGCGGATTTTGATTTGATGATTTATAAGCCTCAGCAAATCATTGAAGAAGTTGCATCATTTATGAGTTTTGAAGATGGCGATATTTTGATGACGGGTACCCCAAAAGGGGTGGGGAAGGTTTTTCTGAATGATCAATTTACTGGGCGAATATTTTCTGGCGATACATTATTAATTGAGCAAAAATGGATTGTAAGATAACTGCAACAACTGCTCTGCCAATATCAAAAAAACAGCTTATTTATTAGTTGTAATCAACGAGAGTTAATTTATTCCTGATAATTCTCGTTTTTCCACTCATTTACACCAGCTCATTTCATCTCAGCACTAGCCATATCTCTCTGATTTGCGTAAAATTGCGCCCTTATATTTTTTAATCACTTGCTTTAGGTAGAGATAAATCAATGCAGCACCTTGATGACATAGTTGCTAATGCGCAACAACAGATAGAAAATGCCAAAGATGGCAATGAATTAGAGCAGATTCGTCTACAGTATTTAGGCAAGAAAGGTCTGATGACTGAGCAGATGAAAGGCTTAGGTAAGCTTCCTCCAGCAGAAAAACCAGCTGCAGGCCAGATGATTAATAAAGCAAAGCAAGCGATTCAAGCTGTTTTAGTCGCGCGTAAACAAGCGATGGAAGCAGAAGTTCTAAATGCCAAATTGGCTCGAGAAACAATCGATGTAACATTGCCAGGTCGTGGCGCACAATTAGGTGGCGTTCACCCGGTGACACGTACTATTGACCGTATTCTTGGTTTTTTTGGTGAATTAGGCTTTGAAGTTAAAAATGGTCCTGAAGTTGAAGATGCTTACCATAACTTTGATGCGTTAAATATTCCACCGCATCACCCGGCGCGTGCCGATCACGATACCTTCTACTTTAATCCAGAGTTAGTATTACGTACGCAGACATCTGGTGTACAGATCCGTACTATGGAAAAAGAAAATCCACCTGTGCGTATTATCTCTCCAGGACGTGTTTACCGTAACGATTACGACCAGACACACACTCCAATGTTTCATCAGGTAGAAGGTTTGATGATTGCAGAGAATGTAAGCTTTACACAGCTTAAAGGTATTTTGCATGACTTTTTACATAACTTCTTTGAAGAAGATCTAGAGGTGCGTTTCCGCCCATCTTACTTCCCGTTTACAGAGCCTTCTGCTGAAGTAGATGTGTTAGGTAAAAACGGTTGGTTAGAAGTTTTAGGCTGCGGCATGGTTCACCCGACAGTTTTACGTTCAATGGGTGTTGATCCTGATAAATATTCAGGCTTTGCATTCGGTATGGGTGTTGAGCGTTTAACAATGTTACGTTACGGCGTAAATGATTTACGTTCTTTCTTTGAAAACGATCTTCGTTTCCTCAAGCAATTTAAGTAAGGGTTAAAATAATGAAATTTAGTGAAGCTTGGTTACGAGAGTGGGTTAACCCGGAAATTACACGAGATGAATTAGTACATCAAATTACTATGGCCGGTCTTGAAGTTGATGATGTAGACGCGGTTGCTGGTGAGTTTACAAAAGTATTAGTGGGTGAAGTGGTTGAATGTGGCCAACACCCGGATGCAGATAAATTACAAGTGACCAAAATCAATATCGGCGAAGATGAATTAATCGATATTGTTTGTGGTGCTAAAAACTGTCGTTTAGGTCTTAAAGTTGCCGTTGCTGTTGTTGGTGCTGTACTGCCTGGCGATTTTGAAATTAAAAAAGCCAAACTACGCGGTCAGCCATCATTTGGT
>NZ_CEZLMY010000208.1:0-5345 GCF_983033635.1 Psychromonas sp.
CGCATATTATCAGCAATAGACCAGCCAGCAATGCGGCGCGAATATAAGTCCATTACAACGGCTAAATACAGGAAGCCTTGATGCGTTGCGATATTGTAGTGGTACAGCAATTTAGGTCACTCGTTTAGAGGTAAATTAATTATACTTTCTGACTTGTTTTGCCGTAAAGCGCCTCAGCTAGTAAAAATCACCACGCTCGCTTTTTCCCGAAAGCGAGCATAGCAGTGGCCAAGTTAATTTAGTCACTTATTTTTAGTTTCTAAGGCGCTATGGGGGCGTTTGCGCCTTAGAAAACTAACTCGCTTTCCCCCTAAAACGAGTTAGAAGCAAAAGGCAAGACGCGGCCCCATTAACATTTTGTGGCAATGGAGTCGTGTGGTGGTACTTATTATTGGGCCCGTTATGCAGGGGTGGGGGAACCCATTAAATCACGTCATTACCTTATTCAGAGTACTATCTCATTTTAAGGTTTTTGTTTTCATTGATTACGCTTTTATAATACTTCTGAAGCGCTTTATCATTGGCTCTTTTTTCCGCTAAGCTGGCACCATTGCGTGCTTGTTCGCGAAGCAGTTTCTGATAATTGCTGAAACGCCTCTCTTCCAACGCTCCCGATTCAATGGCCGCTTGCACAGCGCATTGAGGTTCACTTTGGTGCAGACAATCACCAAATTTGCACTGTTTTGCCAGTTCAGTGATATCTGAAAATGTCTCAGCAACCCCTTCAGCACAAGCAGTTAACTGCAATTCGCGCATTCCAGGCGTATCCAGCAGCAGACCGCCAGTGGGCATTATATGCAGTGAACGCCCTGTGGTAGTGTGCCTGCCTTTGCTATCATCTTCACGAATACCGCTAGTTTGTTGGGTTTCATCACCTAACAAGGTATTAATCAGTGTGGATTTACCCACGCCAGATGAACCGATAAAGGCGATGGTTTTTCCTGTTCCACACCAAGGGGCGAGTGCTTGCACGCTTTCACTATCCAGTGCATTAACCGTTTCTACCATTAACATCGGGTTGATGCGATGGATCTGCTGGATATACTCTCTAGGATCTTGGCACTGATCTGCTTTAGTTAAAACAATAACAGGCTCAACATCCGCTTCATTGGTTAGAGTGAGAAAACGCTCAATACGACTTAAGTTAAAATCGTGATTGAGTGAACTTACAATAAATGCACTATCAACATTAGTGGCAATGAGCTGTGCCGCAAGTTTACTGCCGGCGGCCTTACGGCTAAATTCAGACAATCTGTCAAGACAGCGTATAAAATGACGTTCATTATCAAGCAGTACCCAATCGCCTACCGTAATATGCGGCAGTGAAGGAGAAGCGCTCAGTGTAATCTCGCCTATTTCTGATGCGAGTTTAAAGCCCGAACGGTGATGCTCTGTAACGCGAGCAAACACAGTGCCTTCATACTCTTCTAAGGTAAGTTGTTGTTGAAAAAATGGTCGCCAACCAAGCTGGCTAAGTGTTAAATGTGTGATCATAATTTTAAACCCCAGACGCAATTATTCTCGGAAAGAATTACATCAAAGTATTATTTTATAAGGGGTATTTGAACCATCTGCAGAAAGCAGACAGGTATGTATATCCCCCGGTTTAATTACCGGGCAAGAAAGGTGTTCGATTTTTCGAATTAAGCGTTTCGAGCCCAGTTAGCAGCTTTCAATACAATCATCATTTATTCCTTCTTGGTTATTAAAGACAGGAAAAGAATAGCAGATCTTTTCCTAAAGGGACAGGCACGTTAACAGGATATCTCGAGATCTCCTTATTATATTTGCGTGGGTCATCAAGAATTGAAAAGTGTTCGATAAATGACATAGCAGACTTCAAAAAGTTGAATCAGCTATTAGATCACACTCTTGTTGTGGCCAAGTAAAATAGGCCACAAATTTGTAGTTTGTAACTCGCTATGGGGGCGTTTGCGAGTTAGCTTTCTAAGGCGGAAAGGGGCACAAAGCGACTTAGGTTATTTTACTTAATAGCTCTATAAAATTGGCCAATTTTTGTTGGTCACTACACATATCACCTCTAAACATGTGGCCAATTTTACTAAACCGCTACTCGCAAAGAGAGGCGCTTTGCTAAATTCTCTTTTATAAGTTCGGCGAATTTATTAAACTGTAAAGGCCGACTAAAATAGTATCCTTGATATTGATAACATCCTAATTTGATCAGGCAATCTAATTCTTTCTGACTTTCCACTCCTTCTGCGATGATTTCCATGTTCAAACTTTTACCCAAGTCAATAATCATATTTGCGATAGCGTAATTATCATCATCATTATGAATATCGCTGACAAAAGCGCGATCGATTTTGAGTAAACTGGCAGGCAAACGTTTTAAATATTTCAATGAAGAATGGCCAGTACCGAAATCATCAATGGCACATTCCACTCCATATTTACGTAGCTTTTCTAAGTGATTTATCGAGTGCTCAATATTGCCCATCATAATACTTTCAGTGATTTCTAGTTTTAAGCTAGCTGGTCGTATTTCGTTACGCTCAATAGCTGACATAACGATATCTACAAAGTCATTTTTTGCGATTTGTTTGGCGCTAACATTGATGGACACTTGCTTAAAAGAATCTGGCAGTTTCATTTTCTCAATAACCTTAATGTCTTTACATGCTTGGTTCAGTACAAAGTCACCAATTCGCACAATAAGATCGCTTTCTTCCGCTATAGGAATGTATACAGCGGGAGATTCATAACCACGAACAGGATTATTCCAACGCAATAAAGCTTCGGCACCAATAATATTTTTCAGATGATCAAATTGAGGTTGATAATGAAGTTCAAACTCGTTATTTTTTAATGCATTTTCAATTTGCGCTGTATAATTCAGGCGATTATTCAACGATTCGGACATTTTAGATTCATAAGCGATTCCCTTGACACCCTCTGTTTTTATCGCTTCATACATGGCAATATCTGCATTTTTAATGATATCGTTGACTGTTTTACTGCTATCGTTAAACGTCTCATACCCTATAAAACAGGAAAGAGAAAATGTACCTTCTTGCACTTCAATGGGTTCTTCAATAGCTGAAACAACGCGATCAATCATGACATTAATCATAGACGTCACTTTGCAGTGATCAGAAGAAAGCTGAGTTAGCAGCATAATAAATTCGTCACCGCCAAATCGTGCCACTGTATAGTCACATTTCACTACATCTTTTAGTCTCATGGCTACCTGCCGCAAAACCTCATCACCTACATGGTGCCCCATCACATCATTGATATTCTTGAAGTGAACTAGGTCAATCAACAGTAACCCACCTGTCTCGTTGCTTTTTTCACAATATTTTATTGCTTTCCTCAAACGTCGTTCTATTTCTGTTCGATTACAAAGACCCGTAAGATGATCATGGGATGCTTGGTAACGAATTTTTTCTTCGACCTTCTTTCGAGTTTTAATTTCTTGAATAAGCGCTTGATGATCAATCGACGCAGTGCAACTTGTTGCCAATTTTTGTAGTACCGGAGTCAAGGCTGCTTGAATGGTCTGCTCTAGCAGTTCTTTATGCTCAATGATTAATACGCCAATGTGATCAATCTTAAAACAGTGGTATAAATCCGATTCGATTTCTATAACCATGTTTTGATCGTTAGTCTGGGAAAACTCGTATACGATACTAACTAGTTGTTGGTTTTTGCACCAAGGAGAGCCTTTTTTTTGGCGAGGCAAACTCAAATAATGCTTTAGGCTTATCCCAATGTCTAATAGTTGTCCATGAATAGGGTTATTGTCAGGATCTTGGAAAAGAAAAATATGGGTACTAGTCGGCTCTAATCGTGAACTGCACACCTGTAAAAATTGGTGTAACATTTCTTTCAGATCGGTGGTATTGCCGATGCCTAGAACCAACTGATGTTGAATTGAAATAATGTGCATCGCAGTATTCATAAGCAAAAATTATCCTTCATTCCTAAAAAGAACCGATAACAGTCGATTTATTTAACAAACGAATTGCTCCACTTTGGGTATTTGTAATTTCACCAAGACTCATCACTCCGACCAAAAAGGATTCTGGTAAATGTTGTTGAATAGCCTTGAGTTCATGTTTAATGTCATCTCCCATAAACACCCCTCGGCTAATACAATCAAAAAGCAATAGTGTTTTCGATTTATCTGTCTTACCAAGAGCTTGGGCTGTTTTTGCCGCCGACAGGATCATTTTGTCCCGCTCACCTTTGAGCAAATATACCGTAGAATTAACGGGCACATTACCCACACACTCTAAATAAGAACCGTCACTCTGAATCGGATCTCTAACTAACAACTCCCCGCCTAACGACATGATTCCTAATGGAAATTGTTTAGATGTATCGAAGAAATCCTCTTGTTTCAGGGTCTTGTTACCGACATTTTTTATTACATCACGATACAACTCGAAGGCAGATATATAATTCAGAGAGTGAACATAATGTCCTTCTGAAGCTGTCACTAAATAGGGACCATCTAGAATTTCCCAACCATGTCCCACTTCGTTGTTTATTGCATAAGGAACGGCAATAACTTGTATCGTGTCACTAATTAATCCTTGGTTACTATAAATAGATGGGCGGGGGACAAAATCCAATGAGCCAGCCCCACCTCCAACTACAGTTATTCCTGAACCGATATAATCATAAAATTCGTCAGTAAAATTTTCATTCGCACTGCAAAAAGCGTCAGCTATGATTATGAAATTTTGATAGTCATCAATATTTTTACTATTTTCGTCGATATAACTTTTGAGATCGGAGTTAGAGGTCGACAACATAGTGTAGTTTGTAATTGCAGGTTCAAACATAAGTCCCAAAATAATAGCGCCTTGAGAATAGGTATTTTCTTGCAGTATAATTTGCGGAAACATTCCACCACATATTGGCAGCGAACATTCGGCCAATATCACATTGGTTTGTTGTTCGTCGTAGCCGTTATCAATACAGGTAAACAGTAATATACTTTTGCATCCTTCACTGATCACACTTTTTAGACCATCGGTAAGCTCACTCAAAGAAGTGCTAGTTGTAAACCTGATGATAGGAGGCGCAGTGTTCATGAAGTTCCATCTCCCAAATTTAGTAGTACTATTGAATACTCAGCAATTCAGTATAGGCGCATAAAAAAACTATGTAACTAGTCACTTTAATGTTTAAATTCAATCACGACAGAGTCTTTATAACTGTAGAAAGAATAATCCACTTTTTGATTTAAGCAAGTAATTTGTGTTTTTCAAGACAGTGCTCAGTCGACTTTTTATTTCTTTGAATAAGGCAAAATAGCGGATGTAACACCACTGTGCTCAACACATTTTGTTACATGAGCCGTTAAATTTGCC
>NZ_CEZLMY010000209.1:0-5345 GCF_983033635.1 Psychromonas sp.
TTTATTTTCACCCTGTTTAGTACCACTACTTTAGCGGCACTCAATTTTAATGATTTTCATTATTACCCCTCGGGCGGTTTGATTGGCGATGTAATTGCGGAAAGTATGTTAGGTTTTTTCAGTTTATTAGCGATTAACTTAATTGTATTAACCTTGCTTATTTCTGGGACAACATTATTACTTGGCTTTTCTTGGCTTCGTTTGATTGATGGCCTTGGGGCTTCTGTGATTGCTGTTTTTACTTGGCTATCTCTTTTGCCAAAACAGATAAAAAATTGGAATGAACTACGTCAAAGTGACAAAGCATTACGTCTTAATGAACAGGCTGAACTAGCAGCATTAGAAAAACAAAATAATCAAGATAGCAACCATGAAATAGTTATCAGTTCGCACGCCGATATCGAGTTAGAAAGCGCAGATGAAATGGATGTTTTGAGTTTTGAAAATCTAGATATTGATGAACATTATGATGATGCGCCATTTCAAATCGATAATGAAATTCCTGATTGTCATGAAATCACCATTGAAGAATTTGACCAACAAAAGCCGAAAGAACAGGCTAGTCAAACATTAGTAACTGAAACTAAGGTTGATTTTTCGCATCTTCCCGATCATGCAAAACCAGTAGTCAAACGCAAAGTAGAAACGGATTTAGCGCCATTTCCTAGCATTGATCTATTAGACAGACCCAATAAAAAACATAATCCAATCTCTCAAGAAGATTTAGATACAGCTGCGCGTTTAGTTGAAGCCAAATTACTTGAATTTAAAATAAAAGCTGAAGTGGTTAATGTTTTACCCGGCCCCGTTATTACCCGTTTTGAACTTGCTTTAGCACCAGGTATGAAGGTCAGTACAATTTCTAGTTTAGAAAAAGATTTAGCGCGCGCATTATCCGCAATGAGTGTGCGTGTGGTTGATCAAATTCCGGGTAAAGCTGTGATAGCCTTAGAACTTCCTAATAAACACCGTGAAATAGTATTTTCATCAGAAGTGCTAGGCAGTGAGGTTTTCCAGCAAGCAAAATCACCACTAAGTATGGTACTAGGTGCGGATATTTCAGGTGAACCTGTGGTCGTTGATCTTGGCAAAATGCCACATTTACTAGTTGCAGGTACAACCGGCTCAGGTAAATCAGTGGGGGTGAACTGTATGCTGGTCAGCCTGCTTTATAAATCTGCACCAGAAGATGTGCGTATGATTTTAATCGATCCGAAAATGCTGGAGCTAAGTGTTTACGAAGGTATTCCACACCTGTTAACTGAAGTTGTAACAGATATGAAAGAAGCCGCTAATGCACTGCGTTGGTGTGTAGGGGAGATGGAACGTCGTTATAAATTACTTTCTGAAATCGGAGTGCGTACATTAGCCGGTTATAATAGTAAGGTGAAAGAGGCTATTGATGCAGGTACCCCATTAACAGATCCACTTTGGAAAGAGGGTGATAGTATGGATCTGAGCGCACCTGAATTACAAAAGTTACCCAATATTGTGGTGGTGGTTGATGAATTTGCTGACATGATGATGATTGTTGGTAAAAAATGCGAAGAGCTTATTACCCGTATTGCCCAAAAAGCACGTGCAGCTGGTATTCACCTGATTCTGGCAACGCAGCGCCCATCGGTAGATGTTATTACCGGTTTGATTAAAGCTAATATTCCAACCCGTATCGCTTTCCAGGTATCGAGTAAAATTGATTCGCGTACCATTCTTGGTCAGCAAGGCGCTGAAACTCTATTAGGCCATGGTGATATGTTATATATGCCGCCTGGTGTGGGGGTGCCAACACGTGTGCATGGTGCATTTGTTGATGATCATGAAGTACATAGGGTAGTTGCTGATTGGAAAAAGCGCGGCGAGCCTAATTATATTAAAGATATTCTCGATGAAGATGCCAGTTTAGATACGTTATTACCAGGCGAAGAGGCTGAAGGTGATAGTGAAATTGATGCGTTATTTGATGAAGTAGTGGCGTTTATTACTGAAACCCGTAAAGTATCTATTTCCAGTATTCAGCGTAAATTTAGAATCGGTTATAACCGCTCTGCACGTTTGGTTGACCAACTGCAAGCACAGGGCGTTATCAGCTCCCCTTCGGGTGCCAATAGCAGCCGTGATGTACTTGCGCCTCCACCAGTGAAGGATTAACTAATGAAAAAAATTATTTCAGTATTATTTATCTTTTTAATAACTCCGTTTTGTGTTCAGGCTAATGGCACAACAGATGCAGCATTATTAAAAGAAAAATTAGCAAAATTCAGTCAGATTAATGCTGAATTTTCACAAGTTGTTACCAGTCAGGAAGGCAATGTATTAAACGAAAGTTGGGGTAAATTAACCATCTCCCGCCCGGGTAAATTTCGTTGGCAGGTTATTACTCCGGAAGAGGAGTTGATTGTTTCTGATGGTAAAACAATGTGGTTATATAGCCCGTTTATTGAGCAGGTCACCTTAATCAATCTGAGTGATGCCATTGAAGGCACTCCGTTTGTTTTACTTTCTGGTGCTAATGAAAATCAATGGGCCAATTATTTGGTAAAAAAAGAAAATAATCAATTTACAGTAAAGGGTGCAGATGCTCAGGTACAAGACAGCACCTTTATTTTTGAATTTAATGATGCAGGTAATATCAGTAAATTTGTGGTGATTGAAGAGCAAGGTCAACATAGTGAGTTTAAGTTAAGTCATAAACCATTAACAGAAAACTTAACTGCAGGTTATTTTGATTTTCAAATCCCAGCGGGTGTTGAAATAGACGATCAACGTTAATGAAAGATCTGTTTGCATTTAATAATGATTTTCAACCATTAGCGGCACGTATGCGCCCTAAAGGGTTTGCTGATTATATCGGCCAATCTCATATAATCGGTCCGGAAAAACCACTACGCAAAGCGCTTGAAAGCGGGGCTGCTCATTCGATGATTTTATGGGGGCCTCCTGGTACGGGTAAAACTACTTTAGCGGAACTGATTGCAAATTATTGCCAAGCACATGTGGAACGTCTTTCCGCTGTTACTTCTGGCATAAAAGAGATCCGTGCAGCTATTGAAGTTGCACAACAAAATCGAGCATCAGGTATCAGAACTTTGCTATTTGTAGATGAAGTGCATCGTTTTAATAAAAGTCAGCAAGATGCTTTTTTACCCTATATTGAAGATGGCACAATCTTATTTATTGGCGCCACTACTGAAAACCCATCGTTTGAACTCAATAACGCATTGTTATCTCGTGCGCGTGTTTATCTGTTAAAAAAACTAAGCGAAGCTGAGATAGTTGAGGTGATTGATCAAGCCTGTTTATCAACTGATGGTTTAGCAGATAAACAGATTCAATTTTCAGGTGATGTTAAACAAAAACTTGCTCAATTGGTGCAAGGTGATGCCAGAAAAGCCCTTAATTATTTAGAACTGTTAGCGGATATGGCGGATGATTCAGCGACAAATCTAACTATAGGTTTAGATCTGTTAATGGAGATAGCCGGTCGAGAGGGGGTTAGTTTTGATAAGCAGGGGGATCTGTTTTACGATCTGATTTCCGCTTTTCATAAATCAGTGCGCGGCTCAGATCCGGATGCCGCTTTATACTGGTATGCACGAATGTTAGCCGGTGGTTGTGATCCTCTTTATGTGGCGCGTCGCCTTTTAGCAATTGCATCGGAAGATATTGGTAATGCCGATCCGCGGGCAATGCAGATAGCCATTAATGCTTGGGATTGTTTTAGTCGAGTTGGTCCTTATGAAGGTGAGCGCGCTATTGCACAGGCGATTGTGTATTGCGCATCAGCACCTAAAAGTAATGCTGTTTATGTCGCATTTGCTAATGCCAAACAAGCGGTCAAAGATTTACCGGAATATGAAGTGCCATTACATCTTCGTAATGCGCCGACTAAACTGATGGCTGAGCTTAACCACGGCTTAGGTTACCGTTATGCACATGATGAAGATGGTGCATTTGCTGCTGGTGAAGTTTATTTACCGCAAGCATTACAAGGCACACAATTTTACCAGCCAAGTTCGCGCGGGTTTGAAAAACAGATATCTGATAAGCTCAATTACTTACAACAACTAAATTCTCAAAGTTTAAACAAACGTTATGAATAATATGATTACAAATATTGCTTTAGTCGCTTGCGGTGGCGCTTTTGGTGCAACACTGCGTTATTTAATTAGTATTGGCATGATAAGCCTCTTTGGAAAAGGTTTTCCATTTGCTACACTTACGGTCAATATTTTGGGCTCGCTGATTATGGGCTATATTTTTCAGCTGGTTCAACAAGAAACAATTAGCGCATCACCTTGGTGGCCGTTTATCGGTGTCGGGTTTTTAGGTGCATTAACTACATTTTCAACATTCTCCATGGATAACTTATTGCTATTGCAGCAGGGTGAGTTATTTAAAGCTACGTTAAATGTCGTTTTGAATGTTGTTGTCTGTATTTTAGCCGCATATGTTGGCACATTATTAGTCTTAAAGAGTTAGGAAAAAGCATGTTAGATCCAAAATTTTTACGTAATGAAATTGAAGAAACGGCAAAAAAATTAGCTACTCGTGGTTTTGCTTTAGATATTGAGTTAATTAACAAATTAGAAGAAAAAAGAAAAACATTACAGGTTAAAACTGAGTCATTACAATCTGAGCGTAACAGTCGCTCTAAAGAGATTGGCATGGCAGCTAAACGTGGTGAAGATATTGCTCCACTACGTGCTGAAATGGGGAAACTTGGTGAGGAGCTTGATGCGGCTAAAGTAGAATTCTCAGCTTTAAGCGAACAGATTCAAGAAATTGCTTACACTATTCCAAATTTACCGCATGAATCAGCGCCGATTGGTAAAGACGAAGATGAAAATGTTGAAATTTCCACATGGGGAGAGCCAAAACAATTTGATTTTGAAGTTAAAGATCATGTTGATTTAGGTGAAGCATTAGGCGGCCTTGATTTCAAATCGGCAGTTAAAATTAGTGGTTCACGTTTTATTGTGATGCAGGGGCAAATTGCAAAACTGCACCGTGCATTAGCACAGTACATGTTAAATCTGCACACTAATGAACACGGTTATACTGAAATGTATGTACCGCTTTTAGTGAATGCTGAGAGTTTGTATGGCACAACTCAGTTACCTAAATTCGGTGATGATCTGTTTAACACTAAACCTGCAACTGAAGAAGGTATTGGTATGTCGCTTATTCCGTCAGCTGAAGTACCGCTGACTAATATGAGCCGGGATATGATTTATGATGAATCTGAATTGCCGATCAGAATAACCGCACATACTCCTTGTTTCCGTAGTGAAGCAGGATCTTACGGTCGTGATACGCGTGGTCTAATTCGTCAGCATCAGTTTGAT
>NZ_CEZLMY010000210.1:0-5320 GCF_983033635.1 Psychromonas sp.
GCGGTTAAAACCGCACTTCCAAAAACAAAAACAGATCAGTTAATTTTGCGGATTGGTATTAGTAATTGCTGATCACAAGAAAAGCTTCGCCTGCCTTTTCTAAATGACAAACCTGAAAACAGTTCAAAAAAACTGAACAAACTGCTCTATATAATGCGATTTTTTTAAATTTTAGCGCCCGTATAATCTCAGTTTAGCCAACCAAAAGGATCAACTTATGACTAATGTATTAGCGTTAAAATCTAGCATTTTAGGAGATTACTCCAGCTCATCGAAATTAATTGATGAATTATTAGCAAAATATAAACTGCAACAGGCGACAATTACGCAGCGCGATCTTGCACAACAGCCCTTACCTGTTTTAGATGGTGAAATAGCTATGGCAATGAGATCGCCAGAACAGCTCAATGATAAGCAACGAGATGCCTTAGCACTTTCCGACAAACTAATTGCCGAGCTGAGATTAGCCGACCTCTTAGTGATTGGCGCACCTATGTATAACTTTATGATCCCGACACAATTAAAAAACTGGATCGACTTGGTTGCACGCGCGGGTAAAACATTTACTTATACCGAGTTGGGGCCGCAGGGGTTAATCACAGGCACTCGTGCAGTCATTGTCACTACCCGTGGTGGTATGCATAAAGATCAGGGCAGTGATCAGCAGATTCCTTACTTAAAAACCTTACTGGGTTTTCTTGGCATTAGCGATGTCGAAGTGGTTTATGCTGAATCATTAGCGATGGGGCCAGAAGCGGCAGAGCTTAATCTTGATCAGGCGCGTGAGCAACTCAATGTTTTTGCATAACAAGAACTCCTAAAGTTAGCAGGCAAAGAATGCGTTGATTATTGTTGATTTTTGAACAGATCCTTCGAATTTTTCATCTTCAGCGCTTTTTTTCCCCAGATATAGACATAATGGCCACCACTGGCAAAGGCCATAAAAATCACTAACCATAGCCCGATCTGGAAACTCAATTCAGGAAACAGAGGATAGACCTGCTCTGTTAACAACATCAGGACAAAAACAATCTGCACACAGGTGCTGATTTTTCCTAATCGGCTCGATGCCACCTCATAACGTCCAAAGAAACAGTAATAAGCAAGCGCGCCACTCACAATAATCACATCTCTCAGTACAATAATAACAGCCAGCCACCAGGGCAGTAATCCCACCAGCACAAGCGCGACATAAGTACTGATTAGTAAAACTTTATCCGAGAGCGGATCAACGATAGCGCCATAATGACTTAAAGCATCCAGCTTGCGTGCCAACCAGCCGTCGATGCCATCACTGAGCCCGGCAATTAAAGCAATCCACAACACAGTCGAGTAATTCTCCTGCACTATCAGAAGGAAGATCGGCACAGCTAAAAGCAGGCGTAATAGCGTTATAATGTTAGGAATAGACTTGATTGAAATATTATTCATAAGACGCCAACCCTCCTCATTAATTCTAGTATGACGCGAATATAAATTTTTACTAAGTTTTCCCTGAAAACAAAAAAGGTGCTCAATGAGCACCTTTTTGATAAATAACCTGAGTTAATTTGGCTACTTATTTATCTAATGCGTCCGTTCAGGACACATTCCACAAACCTTAAATTGTAGCTAAAGCATCGTTTAAAGTTTTACTTGGACGCATTGCTGCTGCCACTTTAACTTGGTCAGTGTGGAAATAACCACCAAGATCAACGGCAACACCTTGTGCATCGTTTAGCTCTTTCACGATTTTTGCTTCATTCTCAGCCAGTGCTTTAGCAAATGGTGCAAATGTCGCTTGTAATGCCGCATCTTTAGTTTGTGCTGCCAGCGCTTCTGCCCAGTACATTGCCAGATAGAAGTGACAGCCACGGTTATCAAGCTCGTTTACTTTACGCGAAGGTGATTTATCTTCTTTTAGGAATTTACCGTTAGCGATATGCAATGCTTCAGCTAAAACAACGGCTTTCTCATTGCCTGTTTTCGCTGCAATATCTTCGATAGAAACCGCCAGCGCTAGGAACTCACCAAGTGAATCCCAACGCAGATGTCCTTCTTCAACAAACTGCTGCACATGTTTAGGTGCAGAGCCACCAGCGCCAGTTTCAAACAGACCGCCACCAGCAAGCAGCGGTACAATTGAAAGCATTTTAGCACTTGTGCCAAGCTCTAAAATAGGGAACAGATCCGTTAGGTAATCACGTAAAACGTTACCAGTTACAGAGATAGTGTTTTCACTCGCTAACACGCGTTTCAGCGTAAATTTAATGGCATCATTTGGCGCTAAGATTTGAATATCTAAGCCAGCTGTATCGTGATCTTGCAGATAAGTATTCACTTTAGCGATTAAGTTCGCATCGTGTGCACGGTTTTCATCTAACCAGAAGATTGCTGGTTGGCCAGTAGCTTTTGCACGGCTAACTGCCAGACGAACCCAGTCACGAACAGGAATGTCTTTCGCCTGACACATGCGCCAGATATCACCTTCTGCCACAGTATGTTCCATCAGCGTATTACCCGCGGAATCAGTTACTTTAACGCTGCCCGCTTCTTTGATTTGGAATGTTTTATCGTGTGAACCGTACTCTTCCGCTTTTTGCGCCATCAGGCCAACGTTAGATACGTTACCCATAGTTGCCGGATCAAATGCGCCATTTTCACGACAGAATGCGATAGTCTCCTGGTAGATACCAGCGTAACAACGATCCGGAATCATCGCTTTAGTATCTTCAAGTTTTCCTTGTACGTTCCACATCTGCCCGCTTGAACGAATCATAGCCGGCATAGATGCATCGATAATGACATCACTTGGTACGTGTAAGTTAGTAATACCTTTATCTGAATCAACCATCGCCAGTGCAGGACGTGTAGCATAAACCGCTTGGATATCAGCTTCAATTTGTGCTTTTTGATCTGCCGGTAAGTTAGCGATTTTTGCATAAACATCACCAAGACCATTACTTGCATCAACACCTAGCTCTGCAAACAGTGCGGCGTGTTTAGTAAACACGTCTTTAAAGTAAACCGTTACCGCGTGACCAAACATAATCGGATCTGACACTTTCATCATGGTCGCTTTTAGATGCAGTGAAAGCATAATGCCGTTCTCTTTAGCGTCCTGCATTTGCGCTTCAAAGAAAGCACGTAATGCCGCACAGCTCATTACTGATGAATCAATGACTTCATCTTTTAATACTGGCGTTGATGCTTTTAATACAGTGACTGCGCCGGAAGCTGCTGTGAATTCAATTTTCAGATCATCATTCTGTCCTAGTACAACTGATTGCTCGCTACCGTAGAAATCACCGTTTTGCATATTAGCAACATGTGATCTTGAATCTTTAGACCATGCACCCATACGGTGCGGGTTATCCTGTGCGTACTGTTTAACCGCATCAGCAACACGGCGATCCGAGTTACCTTCACGCAGTACCGGGTTTACCGCACTACCTAATACTTTTGCATAACGTGCTTTAACATCGATTTCAGCATCTGTTTTTGCATCTTCAGGGAAATCAGGCAGATCATAACCGTGCGCTTGTAACTCTTTAATCGCAGCGTGTAACTGGGGAATTGAAGCGCTGACGTTTGGCAGTTTGATAATATTTGCTGCAGCTGTTTTTGCAAGCTCACCCAATTCAGTTAATGCATCAGATAACTTTTGTTGTTCCGTTAAGTTCTCAGGGAAATTAGCAATAATACGACCAGCTAAAGAGATGTCTCGTGTTTCAACAACAATATCAGCCGCTTTTGTAAAAGCATTAACAATAGGAAGCAGTGAGTGTGTTGCCAGTGCTGGTGCTTCATCCGTTTGTGTATAAATAATCTTTGCTGATTTATCTGTCATATTATTTCCTTTAACAAGAGTTAGGATTTTTTAACTAAGCATAAAAATTGTTATGAATTTGTTACGCCACAAAAAATTAGGGCTTTATCATAGCGAAAACTGATAAATAGTCCACTTTGATGCACAAATCGGCGTCACTTTGTTAGCCCATATAGCGATTTTCTGTTCACTAAATCAACTAAACAGCGGCTATTTTAATATGCTTGCCAAGCACTTTAGCGGTGGATCTTCTGCTACAATCACTACTCATTATTTTCGTTACGGGTAGACGCTTGTGTTTAAAAAAAATAACAACTCCTTTAAAAACAATCAAGCTAAAAGCAGTAAACAAGCGCATGCGAGCAAGCGCGCCACGCAGAAAAGCACTGCAATAGCTGTAAATGGCCCGCAAAAAATCGTACTGTTTAATAAACCCTTTGATGTGCTTAGCCAATTTACCGATGAGGGCAATCCTGAAAACAGACGCCAGACCCTGAAAGATTTTATCAATATCCCGGAGGTTTATGCCGCCGGTCGCTTAGACAGAGATAGTGAAGGGTTATTGTTACTGACCAATGATGGTAAATTACAGGCGAAAATCACCCAGCCCGGTGCGAAAACCAGTAAAACTTATTGGGTACAGGTGGAAGGCGCGCCAACGGAGTCGGATCTGCAGAAGCTGCGTGATGGTGTGCAGCTTAAAGATGGTTTAACCCTGCCAGCTAAAGTCGAAGTGATGGATGAGCCTAAAATATGGCCGCGCAATCCGCCGATTCGCGAACGTGCGAATATTCCGACTACCTGGCTCTGTATTACCATTACCGAGGGTCGTAACCGTCAAGTACGCAGGATGACGGCGAATATTGGTTTTCCGACACTGCGTTTGATTCGTTATCGTATTGGCAGTTGGTCAATTGATGGTATTGAGAACGGGCAATATAAATTGCTTTAGTTTTTCACTCGTTCCGATGCGCTGCGTGGGAATGCAGAACATACCTAGCCGATTTGGTTTAATTGTAGGCTTTCGCTTAAGGCGTTTGGTTTAACTTTTATCGTTGGAGTTTCGCCCTGACGGCGTGTTACTTTTCTTTGAACAGCCAAGAAAAAGTAACCAAAAAGTGCCGCCCCAAGCCATTTTTTGATCTTGCACTGCCCAACCACTTTTTAACGCACCATCTCAGACAGTACATCCCTGTGCGGAGCCGAACTTAGTGGAAACAAAGGGCACGCAGAGCTTAGCCGCTCATGAGCCTGAACTGGCGTTCAATTCGCTCCATGATTTTCGTTGATAAAGCGTTTGTTCATCACAATAAAAATGGATGGGAATTACCTAGCCAAATTGGTTTGGCAATTCTAGTGCTTTGAATTAATTACAAAAATAAAGTGAGCGTCCAACCTTGATTCCAGTTTTACCCCGGCAGATAGATATCACAGAGCAGGTTATTTGAGTGATTTTGGAATTTAACTTGTAAATTAAATGGTTAGTTACGATTTGAAAAATGGGATAGGTGT
>NZ_CEZLMY010000211.1:0-5240 GCF_983033635.1 Psychromonas sp.
AACCAAACAAGTACTCGCTCATATCGATTACCAGTTAAACGTTTCATTTATCCCTTGGAAACGGGCAATAGAGCACACCCAAAAAGGGGTTTTTCATGCTGTACTTGGAGGCTATTACAATAAGCAACGTGAAAATTATTTTTGGTATTCAGATCCAATTGCCAGTAGCGATATTATTTTATTTACACATAAAACAAATAACACGCCCGCTACCGATATCAACTCATTAAGTGATCACAGTGTCTGCGTTATCAATGGTTATTATTATGGTGAAGAATTCCAGCGTAACGACACTATTATAAAAGTTAAATCGAACTCATTTAAACACTGCTTTGAAAGATTAATTTCCAAACGGATTGAGTATGTTGTAGTCAATAAATTGGTTGGTATATCATTATTGGAAAAAGACTTTCCGGGCTATAAACAACATCTATTGGCGCTTGATACGATAATTTCACATGAAAATATTTTTATCTTATGGTCGAAGAAGATTCCGGAAACCAGGCTGTTAAACGAAAATTTTAATAAGGCACTGCGGCAACTTAAAGATGCAGGTCAAATTAAAAAGATATGGTTACAATATGGTTTTGATGCAGAGTGAAGCTGTTAAAAATATTGCCTGTTCTGTCTATTATTTCTTGGCTAATCAATAAAAAAGGGAGCTTAATAAGCTCCCTTAACTAATCAAATACAGCTAATAATAAACGTTAAGCGACTTTCTGATCTGCTTTCGTTTGTATTGGTGTAACCTCTGCATCAGCCTGGCTTTCAGGGTTGAATCTATCAACGATAACAGCACAGGCCGCATCACCGGTAATATTTAACGCAGTACGTATCATGTCGAAAATTCGATCCAGCGCAAATAATAGCGGTAACCCTTCGATTGGGATACCAGCGGCAAGCAATACAGCAACCACAAGGAAAGATGGTCCTGGCACACCCGCCTGACCAATCGCACCGATTGTTGCAGTTAAAATAATTGCAACATAAGCAGCAAAGCTAAGATCGATATTAAATACCTGAGCGAAAAATACTGCAACCAGACCATAATAGATCGCATTACCGCTCATATTAATAGTCGCGCCTAATGGCAATACAAAAGAGGCAGTAGAATTATTGATATTAAGTTCTTTTTCTACTGTATCCAGTGTAACAGGTAGCGTAGCCATAGAAGATGCAGTAGAAAGAGCAACAGCTTGCGGGCGTTTCATCGCAGAGATAAAGCGACGAACCGACACATTTGAAAATAGTTTGATAAGTAATGGGTAGAAACCGAAACCAAAAATCAAAATAGCTCCGACATAAACAACAAACAGTTTCATTACTACTGTTAACACATCAAATCCGAACGTGCCTACTGCTTCGGCCATCAGACCAAATACACCAATCGGTGCTATACGCATAACAACATGGATCATCCAGACAAATGCATCAACCAAACCGTTAAGAATATTCATTAAAGGTTCGCTACGACTCTTCTCAACTTTCGATAGTGCAATACCTAAGAACAGGCAGAAAACCAGTATTTGCAGAATATTGGCATTATTTAACGATTGAAAAACATTAGTTGGTATCATGCCTAATACGGTTTGGAAAAAACCAGGTACAGAACCTTTATCCGCATATTCATTAGAGAACAATGCCTGCATACTGGTTAAATCTACTCCGACACCAGGTTGGAAAACTTCGCCCATAAAGATGGCTAAAGCAACGGCAGCAGCAGAAGTCAGCATAAAGAAGGCAAAGGTACTCAGACCGATTTTACCTGCGGCTGGACTGTTTCCAAGATTTGCAGCACCTGTGATGATAGCCACAGCAACAAGTGGAATAACTAACATCTTGATTAAATGAATAAATATAGCTCCCAATGGCGCAAATATAGTCGCCGACTCGCCCATATAAGTCCCGACCAGGGTACCTATAATCATGGCAATAACTACCTGAGTCCCTATATTGGACAGCAGTCCTTTGTGTTTTTTTAGCACTTTGTCATCCTTAAAATTGTTAATAAAATTATTATATAAGCAGTTTTTTGAAGGAAATTCACTCAATTTATTTCAAATATTACATTTCTGCTTATGACCGGGCAAAGTTACCTTTATTTAGAGATACAATCCTGATGGTGATCAACAATATTGCCTAAAGAAACGCTATTTAATCGACTTTGGTGATCTATTACGCAGATGTTAACCCGTTGTGTGTGTTTTCTAATCAGCGAGTAAGGGCTGTTTTTAATATCTACATTTTTATTACGGAGGTATTTTTAGATGGCTAATTCTTCTGCCAGTTAAAATTGCAGATGCGTGATTTTTCGCCAAGTTGGCTTGCTTTTAGGATGAGATAAAGGCTTTACAGGAAATTATATCATTAACTTCCTGCTAAGTTTATGATGCGGCTTCTGACCCTTTTAGCTTTTTCAGGTATGTTTTCTGTTTATACATAGCGCTATCTGCTCTTTCAATCATTGTTTCTACTGTATCTTCTTTACTCAATAGCTCAGTACAACCAAAACTCATACTCCACTTTTTACCCGTTTTAATAAGCCCCAATGAACAATAGATAGACTGAATACGCTGCATAATAATATTTGCACTATCTTCGTCACAGTCAATAAATACAATAAGAAATTCATCTCCTCCAATACGGGCCGCAAAGTCAGACTCTCGAATAGATATATTAATCACAGCAGCAACACCTTTAATCAACTCATCACCAGCATCATGACCATAGCGATCATTCATCATCTTCAAATCATTCACATCAATAAATCCCACAGATAAGGATGAATTTCTTCGACGACTAATACCGATATTTTTATTAAGGTAATCAACAATTGCTTTTCTATTATACAGCCCAGTTAACGCATCATGTCTCGCTTCAAAACTTAACTTTTGAACTAACCAGGCCTGCTCAACCTGTGAGTTAGCAAGTATCCATCCCAATATTAAAAATACTGGTGCAATAAACAAGAAACCTAGAGTTAATCCCTTTATCAGCAGTAACAGCTCATCATTAATAATAGTTTTAGGTACATGCATAACAAGAAACACATGCTCGCTATTAACTATTGCGAACGATGGTGAAGGAGATAGATTGAAAGAACTAAAGTAATATTCTCCATCTGCAGTAATTACTTTACCACTCTTATTGCCCTGCATCTTTTTCCACAGCTCAGGGTGTTCATCGGAGAAGAGAAACTGCTCTCCTTCAGGGAACATAAACCCCCACTCTTTCTTAGCGTCATCTCCTTTTAAATAATAACCATCACTATTGACAAGAGAAACCTGATCACCTTTATGCACATTAAGTTCCGTGATAATTTGCAAAATTTTATTACCGCTATAATTGATAATACCAGCACCAAGTAATTCCCCCTTTTTAGAGTGAATCGGCGTAGCAAAACGAATCATAGGTTTTATTGGGTACTCAACCTTCCCGCGCTCTTTATTAAGATCAAATTGCGATGTGTAAATTTGTCCTGGCTGAAGAGTCAAAGCATTTTTAAAATAGTAACGCTCACTTTTATTTTGCAATTTAGTCTGTGGGACCTGCTGCAGCGAAAAATCTGAATTCTGATCAATGCGAATAATCTCATTTCCCTGTATATCAAAAAGACGGATCTGATCATAACGTTTTTGCAGTGAGCTAATTTTATACATTAGCGATGTCAGGTAATCTAGAGCAGTTTTCTCTGGCGATGAAAGGGTTGCAATGGCGAGGTCACTATGAGAATAATAGATTAGATCGGCACCTACAGAGCTCAACTCAGTGATAATCTTAGTCTGCATATTAACCAGTTCTGCATACTGTTTAACTTCACGTTCTTGATCAATCTGTTGATGTAATACAGCATAAATAATAGCAACGACCAATGAGAGAAACAGCAGAAGAAGAGTTACATAAAGTAAACCTCGTTCCCGTTTTTTCTCTTTAAGTGAAAATCTTTCGCTATTTGTTGTATTCGCCATTTCCCCACCTTATCTTTAAACGTCAGGTGTCGAGATAATAACCACTTTGGCTAAACTTATATTCTTCGAAAAGAAGAATTCCTCTTCCTGCAAAGAAAAAAATCAATAATATTATGATAATTATAGAGTTAAACTACTCACCCTTACAATTCGTATACGGACAAACCTTTGACACAAAAACCTCAAAAATTACGTAACCCGATAAATAGTAACTAATATCCTGCTTTTAATATGCATAGATCATAACCTTATTAGAAATGAGATGGGCTAATCTCATTTCTTGGTATAATTATTGATTCCAACTATTTTTACTTGAATTCAAAAATTACCACATAATAAGGAAAAGTGTAAATGAAAGCTTCAGTTGTACTCTTATCACTAATGATGATTCCCTTCAGCCATGCTGCCACTTTAAAAGGGGATAATGGAGTCGAAATATTAGCGATAGATGGTAAAGAAGTTGAAAGTGGTTTTTTCGCTAGTAAAGGACCAGAACTATCGGAAGGTGACCACCAGGTAGTGGTCAGATATTCGAATAATTTTAAAAAAGGCGAGACGGTAGAAAGTAAACCTCACCTTTTTAATATTGATATTAAGGGCGATACAGAGATAAGTATCAGGAATTTCCATAACCAACACCAGGCAGAAAAGGAGATAAAGCAAGGGGTAACATGGATTGTAACGAATAATGAGCAAACTCTAGAAATAGCCGGCAGTGATACCCTTTCAGGTAAGGGGTACCTACCTTATAGTGATATAGAAAAACTAATTACTGATTATAATCAAGAACATGGGATTTCATTAAACTCTGTTGCTACTGTACCAGTAACGACAACATCGGTGATGACGGCTGGATCAAATCTGACTACATCGAATGTATCGCAAGCAAAAACTGAGCAACTGATTCAAATCTATAACTCTGCAACTAAAGAAGAGCGAAAAGCCTTTAGAATTTGGTTGCTTGAGCAAGATATGAAATAGAGCCATTGCAATGTAACAGCTAAGTAAATCAATAAATGCCCTCTCCTATTAAAGAGTTTTATGAGGGCATAACCGCTAATTTTGTACGAATAAATTCATGATGACCAACGTAAATTAATGCGGCGACTTTACGAATAATAGACTCTTCTATTGGATCTAAATGGCGATCAGCATAAGCAACTTCCCACATTGCAGCTATTACTTTAATACGTGTTTCATTGTCTAAAGTACTTAACTGCGAAGTAAAATCAAACAATGAATTCGATGATTTAATTTCCTGTTTACCGATTT
>NZ_CEZLMY010000212.1:0-4784 GCF_983033635.1 Psychromonas sp.
TCCTTGTGCAACGTTATCAACTTCTGATAGTGACATATTCCTACCTTGTGCAACTACAGTTATAAACTGTTTATAACCATGTTCGATACCTATTTGCATAATTTCAGCAAGCTCTGGGTTAAGCGCTCGAGTCGGATTTAAAGTTGATAACTCACTGGTGCCGATGCCATCGTTATAAATACCAAATTTATTGAGTGCTTTATCTGCGCTGGCGTACATGCCGAATATGCCGATTGATCCTGTTAAGCTTGTTGGTGATGCTATGATATAATCAGCTGCTGAAGCAATCCAGTAGCCTCCCGATGCGGTCACACTGCCCATAGAAACAACGACTTTTTTGCCTGCTTGTTTTAAGGCCAATACTTGTTGGCGAATTTTTTCGGATGCAAAGGCGCTGCCTCCTGGCGTATCAAGACGAATAACTACTGCTTTAACACGCTTATTAATAAGTGCTTTCTCTAATAACTTGCTAAAGCTATCACCACCAATAGCATTTACTTTTTGCTCTCCCGCTAAAATCTCACCACTGCCGTGAATAAGTGCAATCTGATTCTTGTTTGCCTGGCTTTGATATAAGCGAGGTAGGGTTGATTGATAATCAGTGTAACTTAGCAGGTTGAAATCAACGCCTTCTGACTTTGCCTTTTCTTTAAACTTATTTATTATTTCAAAGCGGCTGTTTAAAAAATCAACTAAACCGACTTGTTTTGCATACAGTGCGGTATCTCCTCCTGCATCTTTCAGTGCTGATTTTAATTGTGCTAGAGAAGGAGATAGTGACTGGGCTGTTATTACGCTTTTATCTTTTCGCTCTCTGACAACAGTATTACTATAATTTGTCCATAATTGTTTTAACCAATGACTGTTGGCCAATTTACTCTCTTCGGACATTTTGTTTTGGGTAAAAGGTTCTACAAATGATTTGTAGGTACCGACCTTAAAGATATGTGGTGTGATTAACAGCTTGTCTAAAGCTTCTTTGAAATAGAGACGGTATACAGAAAAACCTTGCAGGAAGACCAAACCCTGCGGATTTAGATAAATCTGATCAGCAAAACTTGCTAATAAGTATTGAGTTTGAGAATAGTTATCAGCAATCGCAGTGACAGTTTTTCCTGCAGTTTTAAACTCATTGAGAGCCTTTCCGATATCGGTCAAATGGTTAAGGCTGGCGCTACTTAAACCATCTAATTCTAATAAGATGCTTTTTATTTTAGGATCAGATTGAGCGTAACGGATAACCTGAAGTATCTCATCAATTTGATATTCACTTACTTGTGGCTGATCAGGTGAAAGCATCTGTTTAGATAGTTCACTCGAAAAATCAACTGGTTGTTTTTGTTCAACAATACTGCCCGTAAAATTTAGATGCAAGATTGAATTATCAGCGATAACAACTTGTTGTTCCTCGCCACTAATGGCAACAACAAAGATCATTACGATAACTAAAAAAAGAGCATTGATAATAAATAAGCGTGTAAAATTTATTAATTTAGCAATTGCTTTTAACCATGAGTATATTAGTTTCATTTCACATCCTTTAAAAAAAGCAGATAAAAATAAAGCACTGGATATTTGCATATACAGTGCTTTATTAAACTTAATTTAAGCTATTTAATACTAGAAGCTAGAAGTATCAACAAACAGACCTACTTTTAGATCTTCTGCTGTGTAAATCACTTTACCATCTACTTCAACAACGCCATCAGCAATACCCATAACAAGTTTACGCATAATTAAACGTTTCATAGTAATTCGGTAGGTTACTTTTTTAGACGTTGGTAAAACCTGACCTGTGAATTTAACATTACCAACACCTAGTGCGCGGCCTTTACCCGGGCCTCCGCTCCAACCAAGGAAGAAACCAACTAACTGCCACATTGCATCAAGGCCTAAACAGCCAGGCATCACAGGGTCGCCGGGGAAGTGACACTGAAAGAACCACAGAGCTTTATCAATATCTAATTCAGCAATTAACTCACCTTTACCGTGTTCGCCACCATCAGATGTGATGGTGATGATACGATCTAACATCAGCATATTATCAACTGGAAGTTGACAGTTGCCTTCGCCAAATAAATCACCTTGACCACATTTTACTAATTCTTCTTTTGTATAAGAGTTTTTTCCCAACTCTTTTTGGGATACGGTTTTAGTCATATTCACTTTTCTTGTAATAGATAGAAACTGCTGCGATATTTCAAACCAACAGCTTGAAATACCATAAAAAATTTATGTTGCCATACTTTATATGACAGACTGCTAACAATCAACTTTAATCAAAATCTTGTTAGCGAAACAAGCGCATACACCTATCAATCAGACCCGAATGACGTTCATCATTTTCATCTTTATGCAGATGTTCAATTCTTTGATTAATTAATTTAATCACATCAGCAAAGCTTAGCTCCATAGCCAGTGGAAATGCTTCCTGACAGTGGTTAATACCATAGATATATATTTTCTTACTGCTTATCAGCTTAAGGGTGTCGGCATCCAAAGTAAGGTTAATCAGATTCGCTTGCGGGATTAAAATAGTGACGGTTTCATTTAACAATCCAAGCTTGAATAAACGTGTTACCGCTTGAATTTTTTGATTAACGCCACCAATTGCTAAAACATTACCATGTTGATCTAATGCGCCAGTCACAAATAAATTTTGTGATAGAGGGCGCTGCGCATAACAGGAGATAACAGCTAATAATATTGCTAATGAGGCGCTATCACCTTCACTTTCTTGATAAGACTGCTCAAAAACAACGTTACAGGATAATGGAAAATGCGTAATATGGGTAAAGAAGTGATTTACATAACCTTGTACTATCAATATACCTTTTGCATGTATATTACCCGCCAGTTCAACTTTACGTTCGACATCAATGATTTCACCATCACCGATCATATCACTTGCTGAAATTCTGAAAATCTCACCAAATTCGGAAGGATACCCCATTAACTCAACCACAGACATGCCATTGATTTGGCCGATTTCCTGTCCTTGCAGTTGAATTTTTAACTGTTTTTCTAATAACGCCTGATCACTGAAATTTTGTGCTAAAAATTGAGACTGGGCCTGGATATCAAGTACTTTTTGTAAATGAGTTGCTGATAGCTCCGATTGCTCCGGATTAAACAGCTGTGCATAACGAAGTATATTTTCGATTATTTCAGGTGAAAAAAGAATTTTTTTCTGATGTTCACATTTACTCGACAGGTGATGAAACAATAACGCCAGTGCTTGTGTTGAGACCTTGGTTAAGCCTCGTTGTTCTATAAGCTTGTGACAATAACTTTGTAAAGACTGGATATTTTCATCTGTTGTTTTGATCTCACTTGATAATTCCGTAAACAAAGACCCTACTTGACTATATTCAGGATCAATTTGTGTCAACTCATCAAGTTGATAGCGGTTTGCGACCAAAATTATTTTGGTATTTAATTCGTTTAATGGCTCGAGCGGATATTCCCCTTTTAATTTATCGCCATTTACCGCAGAGGTTGCAGGTAATTTTCGGCTAATTAAAAACGCTTTAAGTAAGAACCATAAATTAGGGTTTACAAGTAACGGGCTGATATGCAGAATCAAACAACCTTGGTTGAAGTTATAAATTTCACCCTGTAGAAAATCGATATTTTGTTCTTTTTGTAAATTCAGTCGACCAAACAGTCTCTGTTGATCGTAATTCTGTAATGCAAGTTGCTCGTAGTCAGCGGCAGTTGCTTCTTTTATAACTGCGACCGCTGCTTGCCAACAGCGTGCATTAAAAATTAGTAACGGTTGTGGTAGCTGGACAAAGTGTTTAATAATCTGAGAAACAATGGGATAGATAGATAGCCAATTATCTTTATTAGAGCTAGGTTGTGATAATTGAGAAAAGAAATCGGGAGTGCATTGCTTTACCGTTAATGGATTAGCGGGGAGATTGCTCAAAGGGTGTTGTTGTTTAACAATTGAATTATTTATCGACAAAGTGGCAACTCTAAAATAAGTAATTATATGTAGTGCAAGTCGATGTTGCAATGAGAATGGTCAAATACTCACTGCAACTCTATAGGTCGCTACAGTTTGTAGTTATTATACTTTTGTTTCTGATATCTATTTTCACAATTTAAGCAGCGTTGAGTTGTTGCATCACTGTTCAGACGTTTTGTATCTATCTCCTCTTCACAGTCAGCGCATAACCCATACATGCCGATTTGAATATTATTCAATGCTGCATCGATGTTTCTCATGGCAGAAATTTTATGGGAAATAGAAGGCATTTCAATTTTTAGAGCTAGTTCAAGCAAATCATCAGCAGAAATTTTCTGTAATTGTTTAGCTGCCAGGTTATGACTTGTATGACTTGAGCGCATTAATATATCAGTCATGCCAAGACGTAACTCTTCGAGTGAACTTAAAAGAACTGCTTGGAACTGGTCTACTTGTGTTTCACTGATATGTTGCATAGGGACTCACTGTAACAAAATTATTTTCTAATGTTAAAGTTAGACGCTCAGTAAGCTTATGATTTAAATCAAGTTCTGATATTTATCTGTTGCTGATAAAGCTTCGCTTGATATAGATCACATTTACATCGATTTGATTAAGTTTTTAGCCGCCAAATTAGAGTTTAAGTCTCTAAAACTGCAATAATTTCGAGTCTGTTAATGAGTGTTATTTAGTTTTGTTGCCATCATTTACCACTTCTTCTTATCTTGGAATATGACGTCAAGATCGTTTTCCTTCTCTTTTTCCTTAGCTTTAATAGCTGCTAGCTCTTTATCACTATGTTTAACTAAGT
>NZ_CEZLMY010000212.1:4794-5107 GCF_983033635.1 Psychromonas sp.
GCATAATCTCTAAGCGATGATCTTCTGCAACAAAAACTTCCGTATTGATTTTTCCTTTAGCATGTTCAGAACGAAGTACAGCTCTTATTTTTTTAGTTACTTGTAATAAGGCAAGTGCTTCTTTGTCGTTTTCTGGTGCTCGAAAGATGCTTTCATCTGGTGGAGTGTAATTGGCTCGAACTTGTTGAATTTGAGCATCAGTATTTTTAAGATGATCACGCATTTGTGCACTTGTCGGTGAGCTTTTAATCATTTGCATTAGTGCATTACGGATACGGTTTTGAAGGATCAGTAATAAAGATTTGCTAAATGG
>NZ_CEZLMY010000213.1:0-597 GCF_983033635.1 Psychromonas sp.
ATCGGTTGAGTGAATTGATATCAAAAAACAAAAAGCTAACTCGCTTTCGCCCCCATATAATATGAGTTGTCTACAATTTAGTTGGAGTTTAAGGATGCTTAATTGTAGCTATTATTACCGTTAATTGTTTAGAGCGTACGAGGGCCTGTTGAACTTTCCTGTTTAATAATTTTTGTACACTCTTCGCAAATAGTTGAACCGACCGATTAAAAACAAATAAATAATGAAATTTATATTTGCGAGCTCTGGTCTTATAACAGTAAATCAAAAAGTTACTGTTCAAGCGTTTAATATTAGCTAAGAGGTAATCAGATTGATAATCTGCTTGATTAGGTTTTAAATCAGAAGGCTGTGTAGTGAGAAAGTATCGTTGTTACTAAAAAGCTTTGAAACTGTAGAAATATTAGCATTTTAAGAGGATTGGAAATGAAAAAAACAATTATAATCTCAGTGATTATGGTCGCTATAGCTGCTTTTTTTGCTTTTGATTTGGGACAATTTTTAAGCTTAGAGAATATCAAAGCCAGCCAGGCTGATATCGCTCAATGGCAGATAGAAAACCCCTTATTAGTCGCTCTGACTTTCTTTGCAATTTAT
>NZ_CEZLMY010000213.1:607-5098 GCF_983033635.1 Psychromonas sp.
GCGGTTACAGCCTTGTCGTTACCTGGTGCGGCTGTAATGACTATTGCTGCCGGTGCTTTCTTTGGTGTATTTGCGGGAGTGGTGATAGTTTCATTTGCATCAAGTATCGGTGCCACATTAGCTTTTTTAATGTCTCGATTTGTGTTCCGCGACAGTATACAAAATAAGTTTGGTGACCGTCTAAAAACGATTAATCAGGGCATTGAACGCGATGGTGCTTTTTATCTGTTTACGCTTCGTTTAGTGCCTGCCTTCCCATTTTTTTTAATCAATATATTAATGGGTTTAACGCCTATTCGAACCGGAACATTTTTTGTAGTAAGCCAAATAGGCATGTTGGCAGGCACTTTAGTGTTTGTTAATGCCGGTACACAACTGGCTAAAATCGATAGTTTATCGGGCATCTTGTCCCCTAGCTTATTGCTGTCATTTGCTTTGTTGGGGGTGTTTCCTTGGATCGCCAAGAAAGTTGTCGCCCGTATAAAGCAGCGCAAAGTATATGCTAAATGGAATAAACCAAAACAGTTTGACCGTAACTTGATAGTCATTGGAGGAGGCGCGGCTGGTTTGGTTTCTTCTTATATTGCAGCTGCCGTGAAAGCGAAAGTCACCTTGATTGAAGCTCATAAAATGGGAGGCGATTGTCTAAATTATGGTTGTGTTCCCAGTAAAGCTTTAATTAAAAGTGCAAAAATTGCTAAACAGATATCTACTGCCAGCCATTATGGTTTGCAATCGGTAACGCCAACTTTTAACTTTCGAAATGTTATGGATAGGGTGCATAAAGTGATTGCGGCCGTAGAGCCTCATGACAGCGTAGAGCGCTATACAAAACTGGGTGTTGAAGTGCTGCAAGGCTACGGCAAGTTGGTCGACCCTTGGACTGTGGAAATAAAATTAAATGATGGAACAAGCCAAAGATTAACCGCGCGTTCTATTATTATTGCTGCGGGAGCTCAACCTTTTATTCCGCCTATACCGGGCTTAGAAGAGGTGGGTTATTTAACCAGTGATACTCTTTGGCATGAATTTGCAAAATTAGATCATGCGCCTAAGCGTTTAGTCGTTTTAGGTGGTGGACCAATTGGTTGTGAATTGGCACAGAGCTTTGCCCGTTTAGGTTCAAATGTTTCACAAATTGAAATGTTACCTCGTATTATGATCAGAGAAGATCCTGAAGTTTCAGAGCTTGCCAAAGATTCATTAGAGAAGGATGGCGTACAGGTACTGACGCAGCATAAAGCCTTACGATTAGAAAAAAATGGCAATAGTAAAATATTGGTTGTTGAATACGAAGGCAAAGAAAAACATATTGAGTTTGACCAACTTATCTGTGCCGTTGGTCGAGTCGCTCGTCTCAATGGTTATGGCTTAGAGGAGATTGGCGTCTCTACAGAGCGCACTGTCATGACCAATGACTATTTGGAAACATTATATCCGAACATTTTCGCCGCCGGTGATGTGGCCGGGCCTTTTCAGTTTACCCATACCGCAGCTCATCAAGCATGGTATGCAGCGGTGAATGCGCTGTTTGGACAGTTTAAAAAATTCAAAGTTGATTATTCTGTGATCCCTTGGGCGACCTTTATTGATCCTGAAGTCGCAAGAGTGGGATTAAATGAACAAGATGCTAAACAGCAAGGTATTGCATATGAAGTTACTCGTTATGGGCTTGATGACTTAGATCGTGCAATTGCTGATGGCACTGATCAAGGCTTTGTTAAAGTTTTAACTAAGCCCGGTAAAGATACTATTTTGGGAGTGACTATTGTTGGAGCTCAAGCAGGAGATTTGCTAACTGAATTTGTCTTAGCAATGAAACACGGGCTTGGTTTAAATAAAATTTTAGGCACCATACATACTTACCCCACCATGTCTGAAGCTAACAAATACGCAGCCGGTGAATGGAAGCGAGCTCATGCACCACAAAAAATATTAATGTGGCTCGGTAAATATCATAACTGGCGAAGAGGTTAATTATGATGAAAATCATAAACGGCTTGCTTGTTAATTTTCTATTTTCATTGTTTTTGCTTTCTGTTGGTTCTTTAAGTGGGGATATTGATATTGAATACTTAGATTACAATTGGTCCCTGAATAAAACCCTCAAATAAAATAGTGAGTAGGCATCAAATCTTATTTATTGTTAGGCCGTGTTAATCTTTTTCATTTTCATTTTCAAGCACATTATTAAAAATGCTAGAGCGACCATGCTTGAATTGTTTCGCTCTGGTTTCTCGGATCTGCTTGCCATTGTTCGAAGTTGTTAAATTCTAGCAACAGCATTCTCAAGCAAATGAACATTTTTCTAAACAGCATTAGTTGCGGAGCTCGGTTTTTGGCACTAAAGCGATATTGATATCATAAAAAGCACTAATTTAGTTATTGCTTAATCTGATCTCAGATTATATTAGCAAGAGACTGAAATTTAAATCTATTTTCTCAGGTCACTTTAATCAGGAAAAAGAAACCCTTTGATAAGTAGGAGACAACTATCAATTTATTAGCGAACGACTGCACACTCGTTTTAGTCTGTAAACGCCCGGCATTAGATCAGGGTAAACAGCGCCTTGCTCAAACCATAGGGGCTGAAAAAGCATTAATTTTTGCCCAACTTCTACTCGCTTGTGCTCTGGAAGATTTAACCTGCTGGCAAGGAAAAATAGTGATCTCTCCATCTCATGATTGTGACAAACAATGGGCTACAGAGTTACTCAGCAAACCGACTTTAGTTATTCCGCAAGTTGCAGGCAATTTAGGTCAGCGCCTTAATAGTTTAGACAGGCAGCTTCGATCGCTGGGGCATCAGCAAATCATTTATATCGGCAGTGATGCGCCTATCTTAACGGCGCAAGATTATTTGCAAATCATACAAGCTTTAAAAAACTATGATGTCGCACTATCGCCTGCTGTTGATGGTGGTGTAACAATTATGGCATCTAACAAGCCTTGGCCTGATATGACAGATTTACCTTGGAGTACGGAGCAGCTTGGCGCATCACTTGAACAACTTTGTAAGTCGCGCCAGTGCAGAGTTGCCAAGACAACCCCCACATACGATATAGATACTGAGCAACAACTAGTGCAATTAAGGCAAGATCTTGCTCAGGATAAACGACCAGCTAGGCAAGCTCTATTTACGCAAATAAATCGACTAGTAAAGGCATCGCATTATGCATGATCACGTTCAGGAATATTATGGAAAAACCTTACAAAGCTCGGACGATCTACAAACCAACGCCTGTTGCACAGATGATGCGATGCCAGAATACTTAAAGTCTGTGCTGAGCAATATTCACGATGAGGTTATGATGCGCTACTACGGTTGCGGTCTGGTTTGTCCTGAGCTATTAGAAGGCGCCAAAATCCTCGATCTTGGTAGCGGCTCCGGTCGTGACGTTTATGCCCTGGCGCAACTGGTCGGCGAACAAGGTGAAGTGGTTGGCGTAGATATGACGGATGAGCAACTTGAGGTCGCTAATCGCCATGTCCAATACCATGGGAAAAAATTTGGTTTTGCCCAAACCAATACCAGTTTTAAAAAGGGCTATATTGAGAAGCTCAATGAATTAGATCTTGAACCCGGCAGCTTCGATATTATTGTTTCTAACTGTGTTATCAATCTCTCTCCGGACAAGGAAGCGGTTTTAAAGCAGGCGTTTGAATTACTCAAACAAGGTGGTGAAATCTACTTCTCCGATGTCTATGCGGATCGCCGTGTTGCGCAAACCTTGGTTGATGATCCCCTGCTCTATGGTGAATGTTTAAGTGGTGCTCTGTACTGGAACGATTTTGTCAATTTGGCAAAAAAAGCAGGCTTCGCCGACCCGCGACTGGTTAGTGACAGACCTATCAGCATAGATAATCCCAAGATAAGCGCCAAAATAGGACATATCAACTTTTTCTCGGCAACCTACCGTTTGTTTAAGCTGCCCGATCTTGAGAGCCATTGTGAAGATTATGGCCAGGCCGTTATCTATAAAGGCAGCATAGCGCAACAGCCCAATGCCTTTAGCTTGGATAAACACCACTATATAGAAACAGGTAAAGTCTTTCCCGTTTGTGGCAACACTTGGAAAATGCTCCATAACACAAGATTTAAAGCGCATTTTGAATTTATCGGTAATTTTGATACGCACTTTGGCATCTTTGATGGCTGTGGAACCGGCCTGCCTTTTGAGCAGAGCAGGGATCAAAACGACAGTAGCGGATGCTGCTAGGAGCTGCTAATGGTAAGATCTAAAAAATCAAACGCCTGGAATTTCACCCCGCAAGGCAATCCGCGCGGTTATATCCAACCTGAGCGTTTAAAAGAGCTATGGTTTCATACAGGAACACGTTGTAATCTGGCCTGTGATTTTTGTCTGGAAGGTTCAAACCCAGCCGATAAACGCTTAGGTTCACCAACGCTGGCCGAGGTTAAACCCTATATAGATCTACCGTTTGTTTAAGCTGCCCGATCTTGAGAGCCATTGTGAAGATTATGGCCAG
>NZ_CEZLMY010000214.1:0-5083 GCF_983033635.1 Psychromonas sp.
GTAAATACAGTTGGACTGCAAGTGATTATCTTTTGGTTGCTTTGTTGCAAAATAATGAATCGATCAGTGTTAACGACAATCTGGAATTACAAGTGAGTCAGCATATTGAAACCAGTAAAATACAACTTGTTGCCCGTATTGATTTAACCCTGCTCGCGCGCGATCCACAGTCGAACCGTTACATCTCATTTATAAAAGGGCGGGTTGGGCGTAAAGTGGCTGACTTTTTCCTGGACTTTATGGGCGCGCAGGAAGGTTTTGATGCAAAAGTACAAAACCAAGTTTTGATGAAAGCTGTGGATGAATTTTGTGAAGAACAAGCATTACCTGTCGCGAAGAAACAAGAAGTGCGTGAAGTGGCATTTCAATATTGCAATGAGCAGTTAAAACAGGGAGATGATATCGAACTTTCTTCTTTATCTGAACAAATTCAAGAATCGCCAAAATTAGAAGGCAGCTTTTATGATTTTGTTAGCGAAGATTATCAATTAGAGTCAAGCTTTCCAGCAGATCGAAGTGTCGTCAGAAAACTTACTAAATATGTCGGTCAGGGAGGTGGTGTAAGTATCAGTTTTGATCAAAAACATCTCGGTGAGCGTATTCAATATGATCCTGATAGTGACACTTTAACTATTCAGGGCATTCCGCCTAATTTACGAGAGCAGTTAAAGCGTGACACTAATTTGGCGCCAGAAAATACAAATGAAGACGATCCGCAAAGTCCGCCGTTTTAGTTATAACTTGACGTAACTGGCCCAATGTTAGTTAATAAGATGGTCAGTGGCAGTGTTGATAAATAACAATAAAATGAGAATAGAATGAAATTATTTGTACGTGATTTAACCGTGATTGATGCGTCATATTTAGATGCAGCACGTGGATTTGTAGGTGAAAGTTATCAAGTTGATATTATTTTGCAAGGATCACTAAATGAGCAATCAATGATCCTTGATTTTTCATTAGTAAAAAAACAGATAAAAGCGATTATCGATGCAGAGGTTGATCATAAATTATTGGTTCCACATGCCTCTGAGGATTGTAGTGTAATATTCGAATCACAACGTACTCAAGTGAATTTTAAACTGAACGATAATTCTGTTATTCAATTAAAATGTCCCAATGAAGCCTATTGCTTCTTGGAAAGTGAAATTATTAGCATTGAATTGTTAGAGACTTACCTTGAACAGGTTATTTTATTACAACTTCCTGAAAATATTGTCGATTTAGAAGTGAAACTGCGCAATGAGCAAATCGATACACCTTATTACCATTACACTCATGGTTTGAAAAAGCATGATGGTAATTGTCAGCGTATTGCTCACGGGCATCGTTCTAAAATCGATATATTTATTAACGATATTTATAATAAGGAATTAGTTCAGGATTGGGCAAACCGTTGGAAAGATATCTATTTAGTCAGTCGTGAAGATATTATCGAAAAATCGGATTTATCATTTATTGTAGTGAAAAATAACATTGATAAATTATGCAGCGCTTATCATGCACCACAAGGTTATTTTGAACTTTTATTGCCGGCACACAGGGCTGAAGTTTTACCAAAAGATACCACGGTTGAAGAACTTGCAAACTATATTTGTGAGCAGATAAAAGCGCGAATTGGTGATGATAAAGTTACCGTTTATGCATATGAAGGTATTGGCAAAGGCGCAATTGCTGAGTTGTAAATTATTAGGAGAAATAGAATGGCAGAAGAAACATTTTTCAGAAAAATAATCGATAAAGAGATCCCTTCAGATATGCTTTATCAGGATGATTATGTGACCGCTTTTCGTGATATTTCACCGCAAGCGCCGACCCATATTTTAATTATCCCGAATAAATTGATCGCAACAGCTAACGATATTGAAATTGAAGATGAGTTACTGATTGGTAAACTTTACAGTGTGGCAAAAATATTAGCCAAACAAGAAGGTATTGACGAGTCGGGTTATCGATTGATTATGAATTGTAACCAAGATGGCGGGCAAGAAGTATTTCATATCCATCTGCATCTGCTTGGCGGAAAACCTCTAGGGCAATTGGTTGCAGTTGGTTAAGTTTGCGCAATCTGGTTATAATCAGCCTGACATTAAAATTATATTTTGGAGAGAATAATGAAAGTAAAAACAAATCTTTGGTTAGCAGTCATTGCTACTTTTATGATTAGCGCATGTTCAACCTCTGTTGAACGTTTAGATTCTCAACAGGAAGTTGATTTAAGTGGTGCATGGAATGATACCGATTCACAATTAGTGGCGCGCGAAATGATAGAAGATTCGCTATCACGAGCTTGGATTAATAAGTTTGTAAAAGCAGAAGGTAAAGAGCCTGCTGTTATTGTGGGCAGAATTAAAAATTTAAGCCATGAACATATTAATACCAATACATTTATCGCCAATATGGAACGCGAGTTAATCAACTCAGGTGAAGTGCAGTTTGTAGCCTCATCGTCAGCGCGAAATGAGATTCGTGAAGAGCGTGGTGATCAAGATTTAAATGCTTCAGAAGAAACACGCAAAGATATGGGCCAGGAGTACGGTGCGGATTTCATGATGCAGGGGCAAATCAATACCATTATTGATGTTGACGGCACAACGCAAGTACGTTTTTATCAAGTTAATTTAGAGCTTATTAGTATTAAAGATAACCGCAAAGTATGGATTGGTGAGAAGAGAATTAAAAAGCTTGTTAAAAATAGTAAATTACGTGAATAACAGTATGGCACTGTAATATAGCCAAACCAGCAATCAGGCGCTAAATTTGCGCCTGATTTATTATTACTCCGCTTTTAAATATTATGGAATAACAGATGTATAAATTCTTATTTCTTTTTCTTTTCACCATTATTTCAGGGTGTGCTGGGCAGCAGCAGGAAAATAACGATTTAGCGAATTTATTATATATTCAAAACCCGCAAGATGTACTCGAGAAGTTACAAACCACAGAGCCAGTTGAACGTGATTATGCACAATTTCATCTTAATATCGGTTTATTACAGTTAATGACAGGTGATTTTCAAAGTGCTATTGACACATTTTCTTTAGCAAAACGAGAAATGGCGGTATTAGCTGCAAGCTCGGTCAGTGAGAATATTGGTGCGGGCACGGTTAATGAAACATTAAGAAGCTATAGTGGTTACCCGACAGACAGAGTCATGGTGCACAATATGCTGGCACTGAGTTATCTGTTTAATAATGATATTGAAGGCGCACGTGTTGAGATGTTACAAGCAGATATCTCAATGAAAAAACTGGCAAAACGAAAAGATCTTAATGGTCAATTAGCCAGCTCTCATCTGTTAGCGGGCATTATCTATGAATTATTAGATGAACAATCAAACGCTTTAATCAGTTATAAACATGCGGCAGATATTATCGAGCAACGCGGTCTTGCTTTACCTATTGGTTTAAAACAAGCATTGCTGCGAATGAGCTTTAAACTAGGCGCGCAAAATCAATATGTAGCATATAAAAAAAAGTTCCTCAATCTGCCTGTGCCAACTAACAACAATAAAAACCAACTTTTTGCGCTCTATTTTGATGGTGTAGTGAGTAATAAAAAGCAAAACTCAATTATGGTTCCCGATCATGATAATGAGCAGTTAATCCGAATTTCTATACCTGCATATCCGCAAATGAAGCATCGTATTGGCCGTGCTAAAATTGCACAGCAAAAAACACAATTAACAACAGAATTAGTTGAGAATTTAGAAGTATTAGTAAGAGAGGATTTAGATAAAGAGTACCCGTCTATCTTATTACTGACAACAACGCGCGCGATTGCAAAATATGAATTGGTCAAACAGGCAGATAAGCAAGATTCACTGCTTGGCGCATTAGTAAATATTGCCACGGTACTAACGGAAGTTGCTGATTTAAGAAGTTGGAATATGCTTCCTTCAAATATTCAGTTTGCTTATATTGAAACAGCTGAAAATGAGGTTGTTATCAATAGCAGCAATACCTTATCTCAAAAAATAACCATTAATAACGGTTCGAAAAATGTGGTGTTAATTAATAGCTTATCGAATGAAGTTTTTCATTATCAACAATAATAGATTAAGCAGCTGCAAATGCTGATTTGTGCATCTGCAACTGCTTTGACTAAAAAAATATTAAGGTGCCTATGAAAGTTAAAATAAATTTAAGTTTGCTACTCGCCTGTTTTTTGCTTGTTTCATGCGCTTCAACTTCAGGACCGCAAAAACGGCCTGCATGGATAGATAATGCGCAAAGCAGTTATCCAGCAAAAGAATATCTAACGGCGGTCGGACAAGCATCTAATCGAGATCGCGCAACTGAAAATGCGATTGCCAATTTAGCCGAGATATTTTTTGTTAATGTACGTGCGCAAACGAATGTCTTAACAGAGGCAACAAAACAACAAAGTGCGCTGGGCGTGACAATGGAAAGCTCAACCAGTTTACAACGAAATATTCAAACAGAAACCGATCAAGCGATTAGTGGGGTGGTTATCAGGGATAGCTGGTTAAGCCCGGAGGGGGAATATTATGCGTTGGCAGTATTAGATAAACGCAAAGCTGCAATCAGCTTAACTGAATCAATTATGGAGTTGGATGATTCTACCGCTGAGTTTATTGATTATAGTCTCAACAGTGCGCCGAATACGATTGCGGCATTAAATGCGTTACGTGCTGCACGTGATGAACAATTGACGCGTTCTATGGCTAACTTACAACTTAAACAGGTCAGTGTTTCAGGCATACCAAATGATATTTCCAGTGCTAAAATTGAAAAGCTAATTGCTAAAAAATTAGCATCAATGAAGGTCAGTGTCGAGGTAGACAGTGCCCGCCATAAAAAAACTATACAGTCAGGTTTAGCAAAATTAGGGGTCGCGGTTGTCGAAATATCGAATCTGCAGGTCAGTGCTGATATTGATATTACTGAGCCTGCATTAATTAACAGTTGGTATTGGTTACGCGGAAGTTATGAGCTGTCTATTGCTGAAAATGGACAGGAGATTAGTCGTAAACGCTGGCCTGTGAAAGTATCTGCAAAGCAGCAGGAGCTGCTTATCCCGCGTTTACAGGATAGTATCAATAATAAAATCTCAAATTATC
>NZ_CEZLMY010000215.1:0-1820 GCF_983033635.1 Psychromonas sp.
CACCAACGCTGGCCGAGGTTAAACCCTATATAGATCAGGCTCTGCAAATGAATATCGAGAAGTTTTCCTTTACCGGTGGCGAGCCTTTTCTGGTTAAGGAGATTATTGAGATTCTTGACTATGCCTCACAATACAAACCTGTTCTGGTGCTCACGAATGGCACCGAGCCCTTAATGAAACGCTTAGATAAGCTAAGCAAACTTACGGCTAACCCCTATCCTATCTCATTAAGGGTTAGCCTGGATCATCTGCATCCTGACAGCCATGATGCCCATCGCGGCGAGGGGAACTTTGCCAAGGCGATTACCGGCTTAAATGCCTTACACCAGCGTGGCTTTCCTGTTTCTGTCGCTCGCCATATGCAACAAGATGAAAATGCAGCTGAGATTGAACAGGGGTTCAAACAACTTTTTGCCCTCAACGGACTGCCTGAAGATCTGCCTATGGTTGCCTTTCCCGATTTTCTAGTGCCGGGGGCACTGCCACAAGTCCCCCATATTAGTGAGCACTGTATGACCCGGTATCAAAGTGCTGAAAGCCGTGAAAAGTTTATGTGCCATTCCTCTAAAATGGTCGTAAAACGAGATGGGATAATGAAAATTTATGCCTGTACTCTGGTTGATGATGATCTTGAATATGAAATGGGCAGTGATCTAAAAGTCAGTCAACAGCAGATAATAAGTATGAAGCATCACAGGTGTTACAGTTGCTTTGCCTATGGCTCTTCTTGTAGTGAAACATAAGGATCTTAACAATGAAGCAAAAAACCACAGTGCTATTTTTATGCACCGGCAACTCCTGTCGCAGTCAAATGGCGGAAGGCTGGGCAAAGTCCCTTAACCTTGCTAATGTTGAATTTTATTCTGCGGGTATCGAAGCGCATGGACTCAACCCCTGTGCCATTAAAGTGATGCAGGAATCCGGCATCTATATTAATGAGCATAGCTCGCAACTGCTCAGTGAATTCTCTAATATCAATTTTGATCTGGTCTACGCGGTTTGTGACAACGCGAGCAAAAGCTGTCCTGCATTTAATGGCGAAACCCAAGTTATTTGTCATCAGTTTGATGATCCTCCTAAGCTGGCAAACGGGCTGACAGATGAAACAATGGTATTGGATTGTTACCGCCTAGTAAGAGACCAGATAAAGAATTGGATCGACGAATTATCACAACAACTGATCATCTCCCATTAAAGGAATAACAATATGCTCGCAATTATAGGTGGAACTGGAATTTATCAATTTGAAGGTCTGGATATCATTGCCGAACACCTGCTGGAAACACCTTATGGTCAGCCTTCAGCTGAAATTATCGAAGGTCAGTATGGTGAATTAAAGCTGTTTTTTTTAGCAAGGCATGGCAGTGCCCATCAGCTATTACCGCATGAAGTTAACTATCGCGCGAATATCTGGGCACTTAAAAGCCTTGGCGTGACGCAAATTATCGGGCTATCGGCGACAGGCTCTTTGCAACAGGAAATTGCTCCTGGTGATCTATCCCTGCCATCTCAATATTTTGATTTTATAAAAGGAGATAGACAGAAAAGCTTTTTTGGTGAAGGTATTGCTGCGCATGTTTCAACGGCGGAGCCAACCTGCCCACTGCTGGCAAAAAATATTGCTAAGGCGGCAAAGCAATTGGACATTACTCTTCACCAAAACAAAACCTATGCTTGTGTCGATGGCCCGCGCTTAGGGACACGTTCTGAAAGCCTATTTTTGAAAAATGCTGTAAAAGCTGATTTGGTAGGCATGACCAATGTACCGGAAGTGTTTTTAGCTAGGGAAGCGCAAATTTGCTACTGCACTATTGCTATAG
>NZ_CEZLMY010000215.1:1830-5075 GCF_983033635.1 Psychromonas sp.
TGTTACCGTTGAGCAGGTGATCTCTCGTTATGGTCAAAGTCTTGAAAAAGCAAAATTGCTGCTAAAAACCTACCTTGGCCATTACCATCAAGCAGCTGACGACAATAGTGTGCAACGACAAAGTCTGGCTTGTGCTGTGCTTACACCTTTCGAGCATATTCCCGAAGATAAAAAGGCATTACTGCAAGTATTGAAAAGATAAGATGAGCAAAACTTTACTGTCAATTGTGATCCCACTGGCAAAAGGTGAAAGTCAGTGGCAACGCTTATGTCAGGATTTTGATCTGTTACCAGACGGTAGCGAAATCATCCTTGTTGCCAGCTATGGTGATGATATAGGCGAGCAGCTCGCCTGCTTAAGGCAACGTTTTTGCAGACTAAGCTGGCAGCTTATCTACAGCACTCAAGGTCGAGGGATACAACTCAATAAAGGAGCAGCCTTGGCGAGACACCCCTTTATCTGGTTTTTACATGCTGATAGCCAAATCACAGCAGACAATATCAACTCATTATTCGATTGTTTGACGAATAAAAACAGCCAGAATTCACTGTTTTATTTCGATCTGTATTTTTTCGATAAAAGCAGTTGGCGGCTAAAAATCAATGAAGTAGGTGCCAAGTTTCGCTCCAATGTACTTGGGCTGCCATTTGGCGATCAGGGCTTTTTCCTTAGCAAAGATACTTTTACCGCCTTAGGAGGTTATAGCGAAGATACGCCTTACGGCGAAGATCACCTGTTGGTATGGCAAGCTAAACATCAGGGAGTAAAACTGCGTCGCTGTCCAAGCCAACTTGCCACCAGCGCCAGAAAATATCAAATTCATGGTTGGCACTATTTGACACTAAAATATCAATACCTTTGGCCCAAGCAGGCTATCCCCCAGCTAGTGAAACTGATAAGAGCCAAGCTATCTTGAACTTAATGTAGCCTCATTAATATGTTATGAGCATGATATGGGTGCAGTCGGTTCACTTTTGTTGGGGGGATCTTTCTTTACTAGTTCCCCCAATGTAGCATTGGTGACTTGTTGGCGTACCGCTCGATACGATGCTCTATCCGGACATAAAAAATCAGCATTAAAGTTACTTAATACTTATTCTATAATCTGGTGATGCACAATTGAATACTTTGTCATTTTAATTTACTACAGACATAAAAAACCGTTTCCAAACTCGTTAGTCAATCTGCAGATTAATTTCTTTTCTTTTTCTGCCCGAAAGAAAAAAGACCGACATTTTTAATCCCCCATTTCCACGCCTATAAAGAAGCGGTAACATTAAAAATAGTGAGGTATTCCGTCCTACATCTGACTAAGTTTTCTATCAGGGCAAAAGGAAATAACAGCTCCCATATCGACCGTTTTTGATTTTACTGGGTTATCCACAATTTTATTTTTTCTAATGAAATCCCGGCAAAGCAATATTCGCTTCGGCAAACAATCGTTGCTATTTCACAAGGTATTGTTCATTTGGATGAAAAATATAACAAAGCAGATCTTGCTTTACTCCCGAAAATTGAGCCCCACAGCTAACGCTATTTGATTAGAAAAACTGTCATTATCTACTATGCTGAAATAAAAGAAATAAGCAGCTGACAGTGTGTAGTGAGATAGTTGCTTAAATTAAAAAGAGCGTTTGTTCTTCCTATACTCTTCAAACACATGGGGCATATATTTATGATCTTTTTACTGTCGCGGCAGAGCTTATGTTAGCAACTGTTTTTGCTCTTATAGGGGGTATTATTGCCAATAATATCGGACTGGTTAACCTCAGTACTTATAAATATATTGCTGATCAACTGGCCCTTTATTCCACATTCAAAATTGCTGTTCTTCAATCTAACTTTATTCGCCGCATCTCATGAAAATCCCCCCCATGCCCTCAACAGTATTTCAATCTTTTTTCTTTCTCTGCTGCCTGCTCCTGCTGACAAGCTGTGCACCTAATTTTACAAGCGCTGAAAACTCTGGAAAGTCTGAGCCTCAACTGCAGGAAACATTATTTATTTCCTATGACGGGACTAAGCTGCCTCTGCAGGTCTGGCCCCCCTCAGGCAGTATGGATGCAGCCAGGTTCATATTGATCGCAGTGCATGGATTTAACGATTATTCCAATTTCATTAAAAGTAGTGCGCAATATTTCAACAGGCATCAAATAGCGGTTTACGCCTATGACCAGCGCGGCTTCGGCAATGCACCAGTAAGGGGAAGATGGGGTAGCAGCGAAGCCATGGCGCAGGATCTGAAAACTCTTGTCCGGCTTATTACACAAAAGTACCCCGACCAGCCCCTCTACCTACTGGGCCACAGCATGGGTGGGGCTGTAATTATCCAGGCCATGAGCGGGGAGAACCACCCTGATATTGCCGGTGCCATTCTTGTTGCACCAGCACTCTGGGCACGTTCCACCAGCCCGCTTTATCAGAATGTGGCCCTCTGGCTTGTTGCCCACACCATCCCCTGGTACCGGGTTACCGGAGAAGCACTCTACAGAAAACCAAGCGACAATATTGAAATGCTCAAGGAGCAGGGACGCGATCCCATGGTGATCAAGGAAACCCGATATGATACGATTTACGGCCTGCAAAACCTTATGGATGCAGCCTATGCCGCAGCTGACAACTACAAGCTCAAAACCCTTGTTCTCTATGGCCATCTAGATGAAATAATACCGCAGAAACCTGTTCTTGATGCCTTCCAGCGTTTCCCGGCTCAACCCGCAGGACAGAAACAGTTAATTCTCTATGAAAATGGCTACCATATGCTGCTACGCGACCTGCAGGGTGAAAATGTCATGAAGGATATTGTTTTGTGGTTAAATAATTAGTTTCCACTGTTTTTTCTTTCTCTCATATTAATGAGAGATAAAGCACGACTTGATCGGCAAATACAATAACAAAAGTATGCTACGGTTTGCCCTTCTACGGGGAAAACAGAAGCACTGGTTAGCCTGATATTAACAATGTAAATAGCGGGCGTTATGCGATTGTTGTAATGAATTGTGCCAGTTGGTATTGCAATAAAATAACCAGTCTCTTTGATAATCTTACTTACTAATCTATTATTATTTTTAATAGTCATGTAATTAATAAAACAGCTTTGCCTAATAAGAATATAGGATAGTCACACTAATACCATGCAGCCAATCCATGAATTACTTAATCGAATCCACTGGGATTCCGAGTTCGGCAAGGGCGAGTTTGAGCTGTGGTTTCTGGTTCGTGTTGCAGCGCAGTTGATTAAATT
>NZ_CEZLMY010000216.1:0-5035 GCF_983033635.1 Psychromonas sp.
CTACTGTGGTATCAAAGGTAAAATCACCAAATTTATCGTAATCATCCAGTGCGGTATCTGTTAAACCGAATTCAACAGCATGGTTATCGGTAATGTGGTAACCGATAAACATTTTATCGATGCTCAGTACCATATCACCCGAACCGTATTTCCAGTTTTCACGTTCGTAATCAAGCTCTAGACGGTAATAAACTGACTGATAATTACCTTTAACGCCCATTGTTGCAAAACTGTCATCTACGTAGCTTTTGTCTTGGAAATATTCAGCATATTCATAGTTAGGGCTAATGTGTCCGCCCACACCGACTTCACCATATAGCTTTAGGCTGTCTCCATTATCTTTTTCATAGATAGTGGCGGCTTGTGTATTTACCCCTACAAACAGTGCAGAGAGAGCTATGCAAAGGGCTGTTTTTTTAAACATTTTGTTATCCTTAATTAATGTTATATGCACGTTATTGTGCGCTTTTATAGTAAATTGTAAGTAAGTAATCACTTCTGTCTCCGACTGTAAAAAAAACTATAACAGCACTAGGGTCGAGAGTGGCTACTTACTTAATTAATTTGTTATTGGTAAGTTATTTCATTTTTTGGAGCAAAATCAGCTATATCAAGTGGTGAGTTTGCCTGGATGTAGTCTTTCAATACTTCAGCATCTACATAACCTGTGTTGACATAGGATGGATGAGCTGTGATTTTCGGGTAACCGTCACCACCTGCTGCATTAAATGATGGAATTGTGAAACGATATGTGGCGCTTAGATCAAGCGGTTTTCCGGCAATAACAACGTTTGTTACCTGTTTATTTGCGACAGTCATTGAAATGCCTGCAAATTGTGCATAGGCACCGGAGTCTTTGCTTTTGGTGGCAACTTCGTTCAGGTAATTAATGACTTCATTACCTGTCATATCGACATAAGTGATCGTATTGCCAAATGGCTGCACGGTTAATACGCCTTTATAAGAGATCTCACCCGCTTCAAGAGAAGCTCGAACACCACCTGAGTTCATAATTGAAAAGTCAGATTTAGCGCGCTGCATATGCGCAGTGGCAATTAAACGTCCTAAGTTAGTCTGATTATTACGCACGATATTTCGTTCGCCTTGCAGTAAACCATTGCTTTGACCGATAACAATACTTAATGCTGCTTCGCCTTTTTCCTGGAATGGTTTTAGTGTGTTTAATACAGACTGGTCTTGTGCTATTTCATCTTGAATAAATACGCGAACCTTTTTACCTTCAGCATTTTTAACTTTTTTCTTCAAATTTACCGGAATCAGGTTATATGACTGCAGAGTGAATTCACCATTTTTAAAAGTGTAATCTGCACGACCTACATATTTCCCCCATTCATAGGCTTGTACGATATAGGTGCCATTCTGCACATCTGGTTTACATGATTGACCCGGTTTAAAGTCAGCGTATTGGTTAGGGCCTTCCATACATACAGGCTCTTGAGAGTGGCCGCCGATTATCATATCCAGGGAGCCTTCCTCAAGATAACGAGCTAGTTGTACATCACCTGGAGCATTAGAGCCATTGTCACCATTGAGGTAATGTCCCATATGGGTGGTTGCAATGATTACGTCGGGGCTATGTTTGCTTTTGATTTCAGCAATAACACGTTTTGCTTCAACTTTTGGATCGGTAAATTTAACTTGTTTGATGTATTCCGGATTACCAATTTTGGCTGTGTCTTCAGTGGTTAAACCGATAACGGCAATCTTTACGCCATTTTTATTAAAGATTTTATAAGCATCAAACATGCGTTTGCCGTCTTTGTAGATATTGGCGGCAAGGAAGGGGAAGTCTGCCCAATCGGCTTGTTTTGCCAGTACATCAAGCGGATTATCAAACTCATGATTACCGACTGCCATCGCGTCATAGCCAATCATATTCATACCGATAAAATCGGGCTGCGCATCTAGCAGATCAGACTCAGGGACACCTGTATTAATATCTCCACCAGATAAAAGTAGCAGTGAACCACCTTTAGCTTGTACTTCAGAGCGGATATTATTAATCAGAGTGGCGCGTGCAGCCATGCCGCGTTCTCCATATTTATTCTGCCAGAAATTGCCGTGGTTATCATTGGTATGCAGAATGGTAAGCTTATAGTCTTGATCTTTAATCCACTCATGCTGAGCTGTTTCAGCCAATGCTGAACTTGAGCATCCTGCTGCGATAACTAATGCTAAGCTTGCGAGTGTAAAACGTTTGTTATTCATAAATTTCATCCATTAAATTAAATCAATTTTCTAATAAATAGTGTCCAAATTATTACTATTTATAAAAATGCCGCGCTTTGAATAGGTTCAGTTTATTTACTAAGCAACTAAGAAAATGAGAGGTAACTCAATAGAATAAATATTTCTCATTGATTATTTGTTCAGTTTACAAAATCTGTTGTTTACTTGGTGTTTATCTGTTTTTGAGCTGTTAACGCGATTTTTTTATGGATAAATAGCAGCGGTTCTGTTGCTTTTTGCTGAGAGGGGGAGATTATTTTATGAAGGGGGATCCAAACTGCCTAATAATAATATTCAGGCAGTTTGGCACATTTAAAAGGAGAGTATTTTAAATGTGTTAAGCGATTAACTTTTTAGCTTTTTCACTCTCTGTTGTGGTTTTGCTTTCAGGAGAGTATTGCTCCATCATTGTTTCTGCTTTTTCTACCATATTCGTGCTTCCGCAGAAAAATGGAACCCGCTGATGCAGCTCCGTCGGCTCAATATCCATGATACGTTTAAAGCCATCACTTGCTTTACCGCCAGCTTGTTCGACCAAAAATGCCATCGGATTACATTCATACAATAATCTCAGTTTTCCTTTTGGTGTCGATGCGGTGGATGGATAGATATAAATGCCGCCTTTTAATAAATTACGGTGAAAATCAGAAACCAGAGAGCCGATATAACGAGAGGTATAAGGGCGGTTTGTTGGCTGATCTATTTCCTGGCAGAATTTCAGGTATTTTTTTACACCATCAGGAAACTTAAGGTAATTACCTTCGTTGATAGAGTAGGTTTGGCCACTTTCCGGAATGCGTATATTTTCATGGGAAAGGTAAAACACCCCAAGAGAAGGATCACAAGTAAAGCCGTGAACACCATGCCCTGTGGTATAAACGAGCATGGTTGATGAACCGTAAACAACATAGCCGGCCGCAACTTGGCAGTGGCCAGGTTGTAAAAAATCTTCTAATGTTGTTTGTTTGCCCTGGGGGCTGACGCGACGATAAATTGAGAAAATCGTGCCAACAGATACATTGACATCAATATTTGTTGAGCCATCAAGAGGATCCATTAATACAACATATTTGCTGTTTACACCTCGCTCACTGTCAAAAATGATAAATTCATCTTCTTCTTCGGATGCAATACCACAAACTTCGCCACGCGCTTCGAGTGCCGCTTTAAATGTTTCGTTTGCGTACAGATCCATTTTTTGCTGCACTTCACCTTGAATATTTTCAACGCCTGTAGCACCTATAATATCAACTAATCCAGCTTTATTGATTTCTCTATTTACCACTTTTGTGGCTAATAGGATTGAACTGAGTAAGGATGATAATTCACCGCTAGCTTCAGGGAAATCCTGCTGTTTTTCAATTATGTATTCGCCAAGTGTGATCATGTGTTTCCCTTATGATGGTCAATAGCTTTATTTATAGTGATCAGTTTTCAGGACTGTACTGAAATATTCCCTGTTGCAAGAAATATTTAAGTAAAGTGAATCTTAATTTCGTTGAAGTTATATAACCCACTTCCATATTAGAAGTGGGTTATAAGGATGATTTAAACTAGCAGTTTTTTCGCCGCCGCAACTACAATCGAGATTGCGCTAACTTCAGTTTTCTTCATTGTCGCTTCATCAGGAATCTCCTGCTGAGTACGGTTTACAATCACACCGGCAACACATGCCGCACGCCAGCCTTGTGAAGCACACATGGTAAATAGCGTCGATGATTCCATCTCATAGTTAAGTACGCCAAGATCCTGCCACTCCTGCATTGAACCTTTAAACTGACGAGTGATACGACCTGAAACTGTATCGTAACGTTCCTGGCCAGGGTAGAAAGTATCAGAAGATGCAGTAACCCCGATATGCGGTTCAACACCTGCATCACGACAAGCCGCAACCATTGCAGTTGTACATTCAAAGTTTGCTACCGCTGGAAATTCCATTGGCGCAAAATGCAGACTCGCGCCATCAAGACGAACAGAAGCTTGCGTGACAATCACATCGCCAACATTTACTTGCGGCTGAATTGCACCCGTTGTACCAACACGTAAGAAGGTAGTGACACCTAGTTGAGCTAGCTCTTCTACCGCAATAGAGGTTGACGGGCCGCCAATACCAGTTGAACAGATAACAACGGCTTTACCATCGATATAAGCAAGGTAGCTGGTATATTCGCGGTGACTTGCAAGGAATGTTGCACCTTCCATCAGTTCTGCGATTTTTTTAACACGTTCAGGATCGCCTGGTACAATTGCCAAGCTCGCCCCGTCTAACATTTTTTTAGTTAACCCTAAATGAAATACATCTGACATAATTAAAACTCCTTCAATTATTGATAATAAAATTTCTTTTTAGTACTTAAACTTGCTTATAAAGCATTAGCTGTATTGATGATATTTTCAACCGTGAAACCGAACATTTTAAATAACTGTTCAGCAGGTGCTGATTCGCCAAATGTTGTCATACCGATAACTTTGCCGTTCAGACCTACATATTTGTACCAGTAATCCGCAATACCCGCTTCAATTGCAATACGTTTAGTAACGCTAGCCGGTAATACAGACTCTTTGTAATCTGCGCTTTGTGTTTCAAAAACATCTGTACAAGGAATAGAAACAACACGTACCGCTTTACCTTGCGCTGTCAGTTCATTGTAAGCTTCAACTGCAAGCTGTACTTCTGAACCCGTTGCAATCAAGATAATCTCAGCAGGCGTAGCTGAATCTAATAGTACATAACCGCCTTTAGCTACATCAGCTAGCTGCTGTGCATCACGAGGCTGAGGTTTGA
>NZ_CEZLMY010000217.1:0-4893 GCF_983033635.1 Psychromonas sp.
GTTACATCTTGTTACAAATTAAAACAAAAGGCCAACAGATTTTTCCAAAAAAAGATATACGATAGCAAAGTTAACATTAACTTAAAATAGAGAGCAACATTAGGTAAATGAGGGTGCTGGAACGGGATAAGGTGGTTGTTTTTTTAACATTCGAAAAGACTAGCTTGGAGGGAGCCTCGTACGTCTGATAACGTGTTTATAAAGAGAAATACAAAGATGAATATTAACGAACGTGATATAACCACTGAAATTCATGTTAAAGGCGCTACTTACTTAAATTTCAATATTCCTAAAGAATTTCGCGGTACCTATTTAGGTCTGTGTCATGATTACATGATTGAGTTCTTTAAACAAACAGGAATAACTAAACTACAGCTTCAGCCTGTAATGGAGTTCCAAGAAGAGGAACACCTTATCGAAAAAGGTTTAACTAACTACTGGGGCTATAACCCATCATGCTGGATAGCACCTACGATGCGTTATGCGACGCAAGGTGGTGACCCAGTTAGCGAATTTAAACAGATGGTTAAAACCCTAAAGGATAACGGCATTAAAGTTATTATCGATGTGGTATATAACCATGTGGCGGAGAGTGTCCGCAAGTATTACCCACACTGGAATAGAAACTACTCTGGTTGTGGCGATACCGTACAACTCGAACACTGCGTCGATAGAGTAATACACTCAATGCATACGTGGTATTGTGACTACGGTGTGGACGGGTTTAGATTTGACCTGGCTACTGCATTAGGCCGTGACAGCTTAGGTGGGTTCAATCCTAACTCTAAGATGCTTACCGCCATTAAGAGGGACCCTAAATTACAGGGCGCTATACTTATTGCAGAACCGTGGGATTGTGAAACATATCAGTTGGGCAGATTCCCTGCGGGTTTCCAGGAGTGCTCTGATCGATACCGTCAATGTGTTCGTGAGTTCTGGAAAGGCACAGACAGCATAGGCAACCTCGCTAAGTATATTACAGGCAGCCAAGATACGTTCAATAACTGGCAAAGCAAACGCCCAGTAAACTACGTTACTTACCACGACGGTTATACTCTACAAGATTTAGTCAGCTACGATAAAAAACAAAATCTTGCTAATAAAGAAGATAACGAAGACGGGTGTAAGAATGAAGACAACGCTAGCTGGAGTCGTTATAAGCCAGGTGATACGCCAGAGCAGACAACGGCACGTAGAGAGCGTGATAAACGTAGTATGATGACTACACTGCTTTATAGCCTAGGCGAACCACACATCGTCTTTGCAGACTTATTCAGCCATACACAGCGAGGTAACAATAACGCGTATTGTCAAAACAACGAAATCAGTTGGATTGACTGGAACTTTACCGATACCAACAAGAAAAACTTCTATGACTTTATGGTACGCACTATAAAGGCATCTTCTGTAATTATGGAAGAGTTTAATGCGGCGGTAAATAACGGTTTACAGTATGATTGGAAGTGTGATGATTGGGCCGGTGAAAACGCAATGTTAACACTAACCACAGAAAATAAAATCTTGATATACAACATCGCAAGAGTAGGCATCACTATGTCTGCTTACGATCGAGTATTTGTAACATCGTCTGCGGGTGAACTAGCAGCTGCATAAATAACATTAAGCGGCAGTTATCACCTTTATTCGCTTTACGCGCAATAAACTCATTTAAACAGCGTATAAACTATGAAATATCCGTTAATCGTCTGTGTTACTCTGCAATAATTGCTAATGCGGAATTTAACTCTCCCTCAGAGGTTAATTCACCGAGTTGCCAACGGGAAACAAGCACAGGGCAGGAATAGACCTGGCATCAAGGGTCACAAATATCTTGCTCTGAATAAGCTGAAATTTCTTGTTCATTAATATGTAAAACAAGGTGAGAGTGGTTAGACATAATCGCATAAGCGTAGATATCAATAGCCAATATATTGCTAAGAAATCGAATGCGCTCAATCATCCATTGGCGACGATGCTCAAAACTCTGCCTTGTGTAGTTATCTTCATCAAAACACTGTTTATGTAGTAGGTAAAAATACAGAATCAGTCAAAAAGGTTTGAGTGTCCAGATCTTCCCTTGCCAGCTCCAAGTGCTGATGGATCTATTAATAGTGCAGGCTAAATATCTACAACCACTACCGTTTCTTGTGCATCGTAATTAACTTTTGCTGATCCGCTATTCGCCGCGGTTAAAGGTTGTTATTACAAATCAAAACAAAAAGCCAATTGAATTATTCAAGATAGCGGGGATAATGATTTAACAACACCTACTTCGAATAAATAGCGGAAATAAAAAGGTTAAACAAATGAAATTTACGATAAAAACGAAGCTTATCGTCGCCTTGTGCGTGCCACTGTTATTAATAGGCGTTGTTTTTATTTCCTCGCTAATAAATACACAAAGCGCGGTACTCGCAGTCGAACGAAGCAATGTCAAAAGCAAAGTGACGGCACTGCTCAATGACGGTCTAAAGGGGCAGGTAGATACAGTAACTCGCTCTATATCCGATTTTTATGAGCTGTCAAAGTTAGAAAACATCAAAAAGGAGTTGTCTGCTGAGATGATGACTTTTAAACGCACCATTGAAAAAATTTATGAATCTAGTGATTCAGAAAGTGAAGCAGAGGGCAGCATTTATGCTTTTATTAATCACCACCGCTGGGATAACGGCCGCTATTTTTTCGCTTATAATGCGACTTCATGGATTAGCCCGGCTTACGGAAGTGACTTTAGTAATATTGGCTTAAACGGTTACGACAAAAAAGATGCTAATGGTAACTATTTTGTACGGGATGTTGTCGAGGCTGCTAAAAACAACAGTATTGGTTTCAGTCAATATGCTTTTTTAAACCCAACAACCGGAAAAATTGAAGACAAGATAACCGCTTCTTTTTATTTTAAACCGCTGGATCTGGTTGTTGCTACAGGCGAATACCTTAGCACCCTTAAACAGAATAATATTGCGGCTGCATTACACGCCATAAGCATTGCCAAATACGGGAAAAATGGTTACTTCTGGATACAGGACAAAGACGGGAAAATTCTTGCCCATCCGAAAGCTGAAATTGTCGGCAAAATAGGCTCTACAACCGCAATCATTGCTGCCGGTATAAGAAATAAACCTGAAGCCTTTGTTAAAACTCAGTATCAAAATCCAACCACCCAACAAACGGAAAATAAACTGGTTTATGCGCGTAAAATCTTTCCGGAGTGGGGCTGGACCATTGCCTCGGGTAGTTATGAGAGTGACGTTTTTGTTATACAAAATGGTTTAACAAAGGCTACTAATGAGATTTTCGAGGAAAGAACCACCTTAATGATTATCGTCTCATTGGTTTTAATTGTTTTCAGTTTTATTGTGGCAATTTGGGTTATTAGTTTTACTCTCAAAGGGATTGCTTTACAAAAAGAGTTGATTAACGCGATCTCTCACGAACTCCGCACTCCCATCGCTCGGCTTCGATTCGGTGTGGAAATGATGGAATCCTCGACCTCTCGGACAGATCAGGTCCGCTATGTCAACGGAGTCCAACAGGACCTTGATGAATTGGATATTCTGATCAGCGAATTACTGACTTATGGCCGCTTCGATCAGAACGCTCCGGAACTGCAGATGCAGGAACTGACTATCGAGCCCTGGTTTGAAACTGTTTTGGCTGATCTTGCAGCAGAAGTTTCAGTGGATCTACAGTATGTTTTTCTGGTTGAGAAAAACGCACCGGGTTGTTTTGACCCTAAATCTTTACAGCGGGCAGTGAGTAATCTGGTACAGAACGCAGCAAAGTATGGAAACGGTCAGGTGACGGTGACCTTAGAACAGCAGTATCAGCACTACCTGATCCATGTTGATGACAATGGGCCAGGCATTCCTGACGCAGAACGGGAACGGGTTTTCGAACCTTTTGCGCGCCTCGATTCCAGCCGATGCCGGGAATCTGGAGGCTACGGATTGGGTCTGGCGATCGTCAAACGGGTACTTGATTCACATCATGGATCAGTTTCCATTACAACTTCTTCTCTTGGCGGCAGCCGCTTTACGCTTCGTTGGCAGGTTTAAATCGATAGCTGTCATCATCAAGTTTACCCAATCACATCGCAGGCGTCTAAGAGCAGTAGCGTCTTCAGCCTCTAAACTACCTTTTGCTAACTTTTCCCTGTGCAGTTTGAACCCCTATTAAAGAGGTTCAAACTGCTTTGCTGATTAGCAGAGTTAATTCTCTTTCCCCTCGCCCGTTTCAAGTAGTTTGCGTATAAAACCGCTGCCTTTCTTTTTGGGCATGGTAATTAACTAGTTGGCCCTGTATTCGCCATTGTTACAGCTTGTTACAAATTAAAACAAAAGGCCAACAGATTTTTTCAAAAAAAGATATACGATACCAAAGTTAAGGTTAACTGCCCGATTAACTGCCCGATTAACTGCCCTGAGAAATAACCGGACAGGGTGAAATTATAAATTAATAAATTAATGAGTCAGTATTATGAAGTTTACAATAAAAGCGAAGCTTGTCATCGCCTTGTGTGTTCCACTGTTATTAATGGGCGTTTTTTTTATTGCCTCGCTAATAAATACAGAAAGCGCGGTACTTGCAGCAGAACAAAGCAATGTCAAAACTAAAGTGACGGCATTGATCAATAATAATCTAAAAGGGCAAGTTGATACAGTGACTCGCTCTATATCTGATTTTTATGAGCAATCAAAGTTAGAAAATGTCAAAAAGGAGTTATCTGCTGAGATGACGACTTTTAAAGGCACCATTGAAAAAATTTATGAATCTAGTGCTTCAGACAGCGAAGCAGCAACCAGCATCTATGCATTTCTTAATCAACACCGTTGGGGAAATGGCCGTTATTTTTTTGCTTATGATGCTAGTTCGTGGATTAGTAAAGCGTAC
>NZ_CEZLMY010000218.1:0-542 GCF_983033635.1 Psychromonas sp.
ATGTATTGTTTATGCCTTTCGGGCACTTTTGGAGCATTTTAGGCGGCAGCCTGTTTCAGGTACTACTTCCGTTATTAATACTTTTGGCTTTTTCTATCCAACAAAAAGATAATTTCGGGGCATCCATAATGCTTTGGTGGTGCGGTCAAAACTTTATCGATGTCAGCCCCTATATTGCTGATGCGCAGCTTCGAGCCTTACCCTTAATTCTTAACAAAGGGGATGAAAGCCATGACTGGGGAAACCTGTTAACCATGACGGGAAATTTACAGCATACGCAAACGATAGCGAATGCCAGTTTCAGCATCGGCTGTATTATTATTTTTGTAAGTTATATCTGGGGGGCTTATCTGCTTATCCAACAGAAAAAAGTGCTTGAATAATTAATGCAATATTCTTCCTCATTTATCTTTTGAACTGTTATTGGCAAGCCGATAATCCCAATGCGGCTACCAGCAACACGCCATTGCCCAGCACCAGTATTGCGAATTTTCCACCTTGTTGTTTAATCGCCATAAGGCGAAAAAAGCGCTGCTGCAACG
>NZ_CEZLMY010000218.1:552-4889 GCF_983033635.1 Psychromonas sp.
TCTGAAGGTAACGCTTTGCCGCCATAAACTCGCTGTAGGCCGCGTAGCATTCGTAGTTTTTCTGCTGGCTGATATCAAATACAGAATGAGGGTTGCCCATTTGTCGGCTAATCTCCGGATAATACCGTTCAGTGAACTTTAGCAGTCTATTTAAGCTAAACAGATAAAAGAGTACAGCAAGTGCCTGGCATAAGATGATAACAATAGTGAAGTAGAGCCAGTAGATCATATCTATCCTCCAAGGAAAAATTGCTCATCTGCGAGCATAAAAAAAGTATTCTCTGATTGTAGGCAATAGTGTACTGATAAAATTTATTGGATTGCTATTCGCTATGTCGAAAAAGCAAGAAATAACACGTTTTTAAGCCTAATTAGATAATCTTTTATAATAAAATATATTAAAGTAATTCTTTGCTTTTGTTCTATTTTATTAATATTTAAACTTAAAGTTGCCGTTGATATTTCACTAGTCAATATCAACAGCAACTTTGCCGAGTAACTATCCTGCGTTTATTGCTATATTGTTATTTTTCAATATTCTTTAACAAATAAACATGAGCCTGCTCTGGCTTCCAATTATCAGTGAGATAGCCATTTTCAAGCGCTATCTGATGCTCACGCGCATGGCCAAATCGCACTAATGATTTAGGCCATTCGTTATTAGTAAAGGGTTTGATCTGTACTTTACTATTCACAAACTGCCCCGTTTCATTAACAGCAATAATAATGACATTGTCACCCAACTCACGCTGCCAAAAACGAATTCCGTCAACAAGCCAGCTAACTGAATTTTGTCTAGGAGCTGAAATTAATGGGCCTAATGCTGTCAGATCATGCATTAACTCTCGCATATAACTTGCAGGTTTTGGCATGTGAAATAGGGTATACCAGCCGTAGACGGGATCAAGGTCATCTGGTTCACGATAAGGCCAATAGAAGATGCCATTCGACCCTTGCACGATAGCTTCAAATGCCTGCCCTCGGATCTGTTCTCTTTTTTGCGGCAGCGTTGACGGGATAGGAAATGGCGGCTTGTCTAAATTCGCTAAAATCACTTTGTTTCTGGCATCTAGCCACTCCTGAAGCAGCTTTTTCTGCTCCGGTGATTTAGCTTTATTTACAATCTTTAACACATTATGGCGTGGTGAAATACTGATACTGTCTTGTGGTTTGAATCCTTCATGAACATTTAAAATTGCTACCCAGGGAGTATCTGTCTGAGCCATTACCCGTTTATATAGCGCCAATGCCTTTGCCATTTCGGAGGCTTTACCATGATAGAACTGGCGCATATCAACTTCGCCGGCATCAATATAATAACGTTGATACCAGTGCGATGAGATGATCGGGTGGAATGGATCTAACTGACGAGCAAGCTCAACAAAAAAATTATAATACTCAGCAGGGATATCATTAGGGCTAGGTTCATCCCAAAAATACCAGGCGAATAATGCGGGCTCTGCCATTTGAGTGGCAATCCGCTTTGCAAACGCAACTAGATCACCATTCTCAAGAGACGTTTGATTGATATGGGAGAAAACCATTAAACCGTTGTTATCTGCTTGCTGCAAATAATCTGTTATTTCTGTTTCAGGTAAAGAGCGTAATTTATAGTCATGAACAATATTAAACCCAAAATCAGCCACTTTAGCAAACGAGCTGGGATTTACGTAATAAACTGCCTGTGGGAAAAATGCCTGTCCATCAACAGTGCTCTCATCCATTGAATAAGTTACTTTGATCACTTTGGGATGATAACTCAGCAGATGAGTATGTGGCTGTTTATCGCCTTTGAGTTGAATTTCTATCTGGTTTAAACCCACCAGCCAGGATGATGATGGCGTATAGCTGAATAACTGCTTCTGTAAACTTGCATTGTTAACAACCTTGCCGTTAATGAGCACTTGCTGCAGCTGTTTTCCTGTAAAGTCAGCCTTACTTATATGTACTGGTGCATACGCATCCGCGCTATAATCAGCCGTGATCAGCTGTTTAAACTGTGAAAATTGCTTCTGTCGCTGCTGATACTTCTCGGTTTTAGCTGTCAGCTTAAATTTACCGCCATAAATAACTACAAAATAATCAAATACCTGATCATCTTTAAGTTGCAGTTCAATTAAGTTCATCCCCATAGACCAGCTATCTCGGGGGGAGAAATAGATCTTTTCAGCATCTACACGCCACAGTTTGTTTGTCAAAATAGCATCTGCATAATTGACTTGAGCGATATCATTAACTGACACATTCTTTGGTAAGGTAAATACCACTGTGTTTTGATTTGCTGCAGGGGTGATATAAGCAATATCATTCCATGCTTCGATCGGCGTATCGAAATTGACAATCAGCTGATCATCCTGACGGTTGTTTGCGTTAACACCTATAGATATTAAGCAAGCTATAGTCAGGCTAAACAACTTAAACTTTTTCAAGCACATAAAAAACAGTTCCCCTTTAATTTTTAAAAATCGAATTGCAATCACTAAAATATAATCAACTGCAGATTGAGCTCAATGTAACATTTAGAGTAACGAAACAGGTAGCGAAAGCGCTCGAAAGCATGCGCAATGCGATCGGTATCGCAAACAAAGCATGTGAAAGCGTGATGAAGAATAAGTTGCTAACAGTGTTTAGCTCTTATTTGTAAGTCGCCACCACAGATCTTTACCTGTTGTTAAGGCATTCTCATAATCGATTTCAGGGCTAAAATAAGTGGGTCTCTTAGTTCTGCAAAGCTCGACTTCTGCTACAGTTAAAGGTGAAATAGTAGATTTAGTGAGTCAATATGAAGAAAAGATTTGCACAAGCTGATTACTTTATTGAGGATCACGAATATCCTCAAAAAGAGTTAATTAATAAGAATATTTCTCTATTAAACTGGAATATTCAAAAAAAGAATTGTGATCCTGTCTGGGGGGCTGAATTTAAACATATTATTGAAAAATATACACCAGAGCTTATTCTTTTACAGGAGTGTCAGTTTCAGAAAGGATTAGAAAATATTCTTCATATTGAACACTATGGTTTTATTTTTGCTCCTAATTTCTTAGATACTTTTAAAGACAGACACTCAGGAGTATTGACTGCAAGCTCTGCAAATCATCAGTGTGTAAGCGTAATAAGGTCCCACGCTTTTGAACCCTTAATAAAGGTTCCTAAAATATTTTTATCGACAAGCTATGCTATAGATAATGAAAATAAAGAGCTGTTAGTTTTAAATATTCACGCTATAAACTTTGTCGGTTTCTGGAAATTTATATCCCAGATTCAGCAGCTGGAATTTTCGATTCGCAGCCATAATGGTCCGGTTATCTTATCCGGTGACTTTAATACCTGGAACAGAAAAAGAACTAATATTTTAGATAAGATTTTAACAGGCTGCGGTCTTGAAAAGGTTCAATTTCACGCGGATCATGAAAAGAATATTAAAAAGTTTCTATTTAACCATTCTCTGGATCATATTTATTACCGAGGTCTTGAAATTGATATGCCAGCTGAAGCGATAAAAACAAAAAGCAGTGATCATAATCCTCTACTGGTTAAGTTTAAATTAAGCCTTTAATGGTTAAAATGCTGACTATTTTTTCTTGTGATATTATTCACCATCGGCAATGTGCAGCGTAAAATTTCACGGCACAGACCACCAACAGTATCTATCCGGACTTCTTGTAGGTTCCAATAAGCTCGGTTTGTTCGATAATATGGCCTTTAAGTGCAGTTTCAATTTCAGCCTTGGTTGGCTTGTTCTTTATCGTGATAACCGTGTCCAGGGCATAGAGTTTGTGAAAATATCTATGTCGGCCGATCGGGGGACATGGTCCGCCATACGCAGCCTTTTTCCAATCATTTAAACCTTGTTTTGTCCCGGCGGGAAGATCTTTTGCAGTCGCACCTTCAGTCAGACCAGCAGCTTGCGGCGGTATGTTATAAAGAACCCAATGAACCCATGTCATCTTAGGCGCATTCGGATCAGGCGCGTCTGGATCATCAATAATCAGAACAAGAGTGCGCGTATTTTCCGGGACGCTAAGCCATTCTAATGGCGGTGCAATATCTTCAGCTTCACAGGTGTATTTTGCAGGGATTTCGCCGCCATTGCTGAAGGCCGCGGATCTAAGTGTAAGTGCCATATTATCCTCCTCAGCTAGTCGGTCCTTGTGTGGCCCGTTGAAAGTATTAGCACAGCTGCAATTACAGCCGCGCGCTTTTTCAACGGTCTATTTGATTGCATTTATAGCGGCACGACATTATGTGCGCACGGCCCCTTTTTACCTTCGCCTATATCAAATTCTACGGCTTGCCCATCATTGAGCGATGCATGACCGGCAGTGACCTTAATT
>NZ_CEZLMY010000219.1:0-2342 GCF_983033635.1 Psychromonas sp.
CCCGCGCATCCTTAAATCAGGTAGGCATTCGCCTGCATTCTATACTGAGATATGGGAAACTCTTGCAGAAAAAGATCATTGGCGCGGTGAAATCTGGAATCGACGTAAAAATGGCGAGCTCTATCCAGAACTTCTCTCTATTAGTCTCGTGCGCGATACCACTGGCATAATAACACACCATGTTGCGCTCTTTAGCGATATTTCGCATATTAAAGAGCAGCAGAAAAAGCTAGAAAAAATTGCCCATTTCGATCCTTTAAGCCATCTACCTAACCGCACATTATTAAGAGAGCGTTTACCATTAGCAATGCATCAATGCCTGCGCAGCAAGCAGTCGTTAGTAGTGGTATTCATTGATTTAGATGAATTAAAAGCAGTTAATGATAAATATGGGCCTCATGTAGGAGATGAACTCATAATTGCGCTATCACAGCGCATGAAAGAGACGTTACGTGAAAACGATACGCTTGCTCGAATAGGGGGGGATGAGTTTGTAGCGGTGCTCACGGGGTTAGAAACTAATAACTGTACATCAATATTAGAACGACTGTTACAAGCTGTATCTAGATCTATCACCGTGGGGGAGGTAGAGTTAAAAATCTCCGCCAGTATGGGTGTTACATCTTATCCACAAGACAACTCAGGTTCGGACCTGCTTATCCGTCATGCTGGCCTAGCCATGTATGAAGCGAAGAAAGTAGGTAAGAACTGTTATCACGTTTTTGACTTGGAACATCAGATGGTCGAGGATACTCGCCGTGAAAATATTGAGCGTATTCGTAGCGCTTTGCAACAAGGTGAATTTGTCTTGTATTACCAGCCTAAGGTCAATATTAGTAAAGCAACAGTGATTGGTGCTGAAGCCTTAATTCGTTGGCAACACCCCGAGCGTGGTCTGCTCCCCCCTGCAGAGTTCTTGCCTTTGATTGAAAATCATCCCATCAGCATTGAGCTGGGTGAGTGGGTCATTGCTACTGCACTTAGTCAAATTGCGGCCTGGCAAGGGTTGGGAATATATATACCTGTCAGCGTCAACATTTGCGCATCGCAACTACAACAAACTGACTTTGCAAAACACCTGCAAGCATTACTGTCAGCATGGCCACAGATTGATCCGCGCTGTTTGCAATTAGAAGTGCTTGAAACCAGTGAGTTAGATGATGTATTGCAGGTCTCAAAAATTATGCACGACTGTATTAAGTTGGGTGTCAGTTTTGCATTAGATGACTTTGGTACCGGCTATTCTTCACTTACTTATCTCAGACATTTGCCGATCAACCTTATTAAGATAGATCAGAGCTTTGTACGGGACTTGTTGATTAACCCTGATGACTTGATGATTGTTGAAAGTGTGGTTGGCTTGGCTAAGTCATTCAAACGTGAAGTAATTGCAGAGGGGGTAGAGACCATTGCACATAGCGCCGCACTGCTACAGCTTGGTTGTGAATTGGTGCAGGGGTATGGCATTGCAAGACCGATGCCTGCTAGAGACATTCCTGAATGGGTGGCTAACTGGCCATCCGATGCTGGTTGGGCTGCAAACAATCTAATGTACAGAAATGATGCAAAGGCAATTAGTGAGGCAACAAACACAGGCTAGCTAAAGAGTGCCGCTGGTCAGGTTTAAAAAGCATCGTTAAAATAAGTTCAGCAGTTCACGATAAATCAACAGGTAAAGATAAAAATGAAACACGTTGGTATATTACCTCATTGGATTTAAATGCAGAGCCTCAATGCCGTTCGTAGCCACTGGTGAGTAGAAAGCATGCATTGGGTACTTGATATGACATTCAGAGAGGATGAATCTCGTATACGTAAAAAACAAGGCCCATTAGTTTTTAATGTGATACGAAAATAGCCATGGAGTTGTTTAAACAAGACAATATAAAATCAGCCAGCATGGCAGGTAAGAAGAAAATGGCAGGACTCGATGATGGTTATCGCTCAACCCTGCTAATGTCTGGGATTAAAATTCGCTAGCTGTGACCCTCCACCTCCATAGTAAGGGAAAAAAAGGGGGGGAACTAAACGCCTCTCTGCGCTTATTGGTTTTCTTTTGCGTCTGATGTAGAGTCAGTTCTTTCAATATGTTTTTTATATATTACGATGGAAAATTATGGATAAGTGCAACCTAAAACGAACTTTACACAATCAATCTCGGCTTCAACCTTTTGTATTTGGATTGCTTGTGCTGATCATCTTTCCATCGGCATTATTCACCGATAGTTCGAATGAATTATTGCCACCAACAATTAACCCAACATTAGCTTTAACAGTAGATGAGCAGGCCTGGCTGGCTGAACATCCAACTATCACCATGGGGGGCGGCATATATCCTCCTC
>NZ_CEZLMY010000219.1:2352-3327 GCF_983033635.1 Psychromonas sp.
CATGGTAAATCGAGAGGGATTGCTCCTGATTACTTAAAGCTCATTGCTCTGCGTCTGGGGATCAAGATTAATACGGTTTCGGGCGATTGGACTGAAATGCAGGCGTTGGCGAAAGAGCATAAATTGGATGGCCTTAATATCTTGTTGAAAAACAGTGAGAGGCAAGAATACCTTGATTTTGCAGGCCCATATGCTCAACATCAATATGCGATCTTGGTGAATAAAGAGGCTCAAGGAATCGCCAACCTAGATGACTTAACGAATAAACGAGTGGCTATTCTGGTCGGTGATTATTCTGAGAACTTATTAAATAAAAACCATCCCGATATTGATCTGGTTTTATACAATACTAATGAAGAAGCCGTGCATGCGCTGGTAAATAGAGAGATTGAAGCTGTGGTTGGAAGCTTGCCAACTCTTACTTACTTCATTGATAAGCACTTAATAAGCGGGCTTAAAGTGGCAGGAGTTCCTGAAACCATGGCTAAGGATTTGTATGCGGCTGTTCGCAAAGACTGGCCGCAGTTTACAGCAATACTGAATAAGGCTTTTGCTTCTATTTCACAGCAGGAGCATCAAAAAATTAGGAGTAAGTGGATTGGACTTTACCCGACAGCGGAAAAAATTCCACAACTGGCGTTAACCTTGAAACAGAAAGAATGGTTAGCGCAGCAAAATAAGGTGCGGGTAAGGGTGACTGACTTGCCGCCTTATATGATAGTTCAAGCAGGTAATCCTCCTGAAGGCATTGCCATTGATTACCTGAACTTAATTGCTCAGCGCACGGGAATTAAGTTCATTTACGAAGTATCGGATCAACCTTTTAGCGAAGTCCTTGAAAACATGAAGCAGGGACAAAACATTGATTTGACCGCTTTGACCGCTTTGATCGTGAATCGTCGTGAACGACAAGAATATATGTTATTTAGCGACAATTATATTGAATCTCCAATCGTTATTGCTACTCGTGATAAC
>NZ_CEZLMY010000219.1:3337-3713 GCF_983033635.1 Psychromonas sp.
GCGCTAGAAGCTCTTGAAAACGGTAACGTTGATGCTTTTGTCGGAAGTTTGACCAATACGGCTTATGTTATTCAGAAACGTGGTTTTTCTAATATTCATATTGTTGCTTCCAGCTCGTTAGGAAGTGAATATTTTGCGATGGGAAACCGTAAAGATTGGCCAGAGTTGACCGCTATTATAAATATTGGTCTGGCCAGTATTAGCGAAAAAGAAAAAACAGCAATCCGAAACAAGTATGTTGCTTTGAATTATGAGGTGCAAGGCATTGGTCTAGTTGAGGTATTAATATGGATATTTGCGGTTATCTGCATCGCACTAATTATTGTTTTGTTTTTTGTCACTTGGAATCGCAGTTTGCGTAAGTTAGTAAATAGTC
>NZ_CEZLMY010000219.1:3723-4863 GCF_983033635.1 Psychromonas sp.
AAAGATCGCCCGTTTAGGCTATTGGGAATGGGATCTTGGTAACAATAATCTAACTTGTTCTGAAGAAATATATCGGATATTTGGCATTCCTAGCGGCACAGAGCTCACTTACCAAAAAGTAATGCAGTCAGTTCATCCTGATGATCATCAAGCTATTGAGGAAAATAATTCTAAATGGTTGCAATCTCATAATGGGGGGGGATACGAATTCAGAGTGATTAAAACAGATGGCTCGTTGTGCATTGTTCATGTTATTGCGGACGTTGAGTGCAATGACAAAGGAGAGGTGATTCGCTTATTTGGTACTATGCAAGATGTTAGCGAGCGAAAAGAAATTGAACAGAAACTGATTAATTATCAGCAGCGTTTAAAATCATTAGCGCTACAATTAGCCCTTGTAGAGGAGCAAGAACGGCGCCATATTGCCGCTGATTTACACGATAATGTTGGTCAATCGCTAGCATTAACGCGACTGCAATTAGCTGCGGTGCTAAAACGTTTGCCGAATGACAAAAAAACAGCAGAATTAGTCCATCACTGTTCTAAATTGATATTAACTGTCATTCAAGATACCCGCCATCTTATTTTTGAAATCAGCTCCCCATCATTAAATGAACTTGGCTTAGCTGCCGCCATCACTGAGTGGAAAGAACAATCCTGCAAGCAGAGCCATGGTCTTGAGGTTGAGATCATTGAGCGATTCAAAATAGATTTTGTCAGTCTTGATCTTAGATCCATTTTGTTTCGAAATGTCCGTGAATTACTCGTCAATGTGATTAAACACGCAAAGGCGACTGCGGTTGTGGTAACCCTCGAAGAAAAATCAGGGAGCTATATGATTACAGTTAAAGATGATGGAATTGGATTTATGGCGGAGGAGCTGGCTGGAAACGTTAGTGTAGATGGCGGATTTGGTTTATTTAGTATTCAAGAGCGGATGATGGATATAGGGGGGCAGCTGTTAATTAATTCTAAACCCCAAAAAGGTTGTACTGTGATGATGACACTACCAGTTATTGGGATGGAAACGCAATAAATGCAAAATAATGACGATAATAAATTGATTAAAATCTTGTTAGTTGATGATCACGTTTTGTTACGCAAAGGAATGTCGCTTCTTTTGCAGGAAGAGAATGAGAT
>NZ_CEZLMY010000220.1:0-747 GCF_983033635.1 Psychromonas sp.
CAGCCGAAACATAACGATCAAGAGCAAAATAAGCAGGGCTCCTGCTTTGTATAGGAACAAATATGTCAGTTTTAAGTTTTAACAAGCAAAATCAGATCAACTGGGCTTGGAAAGTAGATTCACAAAAAATAGACAGCAGTGAAGTTGCCATAAAAAATGCCTTAATGGATATTGAAAACCCTATTTATCTTGCACAAAACGGTGCTGGTGTCGGTATCACTCAGAGCGTTGCAGACACAGGTGAGCAAGCTGTTTTAGCTTTCGCGCAGGCAGTTAACTGTGAAGATCTCGGCGATCCTGCTTTTAAGAAACAGCATAAAGTAAAATACGCTTATCACGGCGGTGCGATGGCCAACGGTATTGCCTCGGTTGAACTGGTGGTGGCGTTAGGTAAAGCCGGTTTTTTATGCTCATTTGGTGCGGCGGGTTTAGTGCCTGATGTGATTGAAGATTCGATTAAACGTATCCAGACAGAGTTACCAAACGGTCCATTTGCAGTGAACTTAATTCATGCACCCAGCGAAGAGGCATTAGAATCTGGCGCGGTGGATATTTTCTTAAAACTCGGTGTTGATACGGTTGAAGCATCGGCGTATTTGGCGCTGACTGAGCATATTGTTTACTATCGTTTAGCGGGATTATCTGAAAATAGTGACGGCAGCGTGAATATCGGTAATAAAGTGATTGCTAAAATTTCGCGCACCGAAGTGGCCAGTAAATTTATGTCGCCGGCGCCGCAAAAGCTAG
>NZ_CEZLMY010000220.1:757-4818 GCF_983033635.1 Psychromonas sp.
AATCCCCCCGTTACAGGCACAGCTTTCGCAACGTGTACCTATGGCTGACGATATAACAGCTGAAGCGGATTCTGGTGGTCATACCGATAACCGTCCGTTTTTAACGCTTCTGCCAACCATTATCGCACTGCGTGATCAGATCCAGGCTGAATATAACTATTCACCCGCACTGCGCGTTGGCGCCGGTGGCGGTATCGGAACGCCGGAAGCAACACTGGCAGCCTTTAATATGGGCGCAGCCTACATTGTTTTAGGCTCGGTGAATCAAGCATGCGTGGAGGCGGGGGCATCTGAGCATACCCGTAAATTGCTTGCCAATGTGGAGATGGCTGATGTTACTATGGCACCCGCTGCCGATATGTTTGAGATGGGCGTAAAGCTGCAGGTAGTAAAGCGTGGCAGCATGTTTGCGATGCGTGCTAATAAACTTTATGACCTGTATAGCAATTACGATTCAATCGAAGCAATTCCAGCGCTTGAGCGTGAAAAAATCGAGAAACAGATATTCCGTCAGAACTTAGATGATGTATGGACGACAACTATTGCCTTTTTCCATGAGCGTGATCCAGAGATGCTGGCGCGTGCTAAAAGCAACCCTAAACGTAAAATGGCGCTGATTTTCCGTTGGTATTTAGGGCTTTCTTCCCGCTGGTCAAATATCGGTGAAAAAGGGCGTGAAATGGATTACCAAATCTGGGCCGGCCCAAGTTTAGGGGCATTTAACAGTTGGGTGAAGGGCACTTATTTAGAGGATTACAGTCAACGAAATGCAGTTGATGTGGCATTGCATCTGTTAAAAGGCGCCGCATATCTGCAACGTATAAACCAATTGAAGTTGCAAGGTGTTGAATTACGCAACAGCTTGTTAAGTTATCATCCTGAAAGCCAAATTTTCTCATCATAAGAGATTTAAATGACAGATAAAAAAGCAAGTAACCCATTATACGGAATGAAACTGGAACAGTTATTGACAGAAATTTCTGACCATTATGGCTGGGAACTATTAAGTGACGCATTACAGATTAATAGATTTCAGTTCCATACGGGGATGAAATCGACAGCAAAATTTTTGCGCAGTAATCAGTGGGCTAGAGAGAAGGTGGAAAACTTTTATCTATATCAGTATAAAAATTTCCCCTATCCTGACGACAAACAATTGTCCATTCCGCCCCGTGATCGTCAAATTCCTGTTGACCAACAAGCGGGCGATCCAGCTGAAATCACACAAGAGGTGATATTGCTGATAGATAAAGCTGCAAATGTGCGCCATTACGAAGTATCAAAAAGTGCCGAGAAAAGCAAAAAAGCAACATCTGAACGTACTGATGAGCCGCCATACGATCCGAGTAATCCGTGGAATAAGTAAGTCAGTACAACCAGCTTATTAAAGGGTTAAAGAAAGATTAACTAAGGTCTGGATGTGACGCATTTTAGACCTTATTTATAATCAGTGAATATAAGGTATGGATGTCCGCTTTTGCACCGTATTTATAATCAGTAAATGTAACCTGTTTTGCCTAGAATTGGACAAAAACGTCACTGCGAAGGTTATCATCAGATTAAGGATCGCATCATGAAAAGGGACTTCGATTTAATTCGCGAAATATTACTCGCAGCAGAAGCTCAGGATTTTAATCGTACTCAACCTATTGCTCCAACCGGCTATTCAAATGATGAATAAAATGTCATGTAAAAACAATGGTAGACGGTGGCTTACTTCAAATGAAACAACATCCAAAATTGATACTCCAGCTCCTGTTTTCGTCGGTTTAACTTGGGAAGGTCATGAATTTCTAGACGCTATCCGTGAACAAAGACCATGGGAAACTGTAAAAAACTCGCTAACTGAGAAAGGGGCGGCTTTAAGTTATGAAGCTCTAAAAGGAGTGGTTGTTGCAACTGCTAAGAGCCTATTAGTGTCTCCATACAAGGCATTACGGTTAATTACAGGATCAGGTTAAAAGCACTCGTGCTACGTTATATTGAAAATTGGAGATGAAATGAAAAGACAACTTTTGGGAATATTGCTTTCTTTATTGGTATTAGCTGGATGCGGAAGTAAACATACTTCTGTTAAGTATGAAGTTGCTGTATCGAGTGATTCAGAGCGAATTGCGTATAGCACATATGGCGCAGGAGAAACTTCCTTAATATTCATTCATGGGTGGAGTTGTGATAGTCGTTATTGGCATAAGCAACTCTCTACCTTTTCAAAAAATTATCGAGTAATTACAATTGATCTCGCAGGTCATGGCAACTCCTCATTGGGTAGACTTGATTACACAATGTTATCTTTTGCTAATGATGTAAAAGCTGTTATTGAAAAAGACAACCTAAACCAAGCAATCTTAATTGGTCATTCAATGGGTGGTGGTGTAATGGCAGAAGTTGCACGGCTTATGCCTAAAAAAGTTGTCGCTATTATCGGTATCGATACTTTTCAAAATGTTGCAGAAGAAATCCCTCAAAAAATTATTGATGAAATGTCCCAAGCTTTTGAGGTTGATTTTCAAAATGCAATGCAGGATTTTGTCTCGCCTATGTTCCCTGAAGAAACTGATGGAGAGTTAATCAGTTGGGTTAAAGAGGATATGGCTTCAGCCCCTCACGAAGTTGCATTAAGTGTTTTCCGCAACTATATGGGTCAATATGTAAATGGTGAGGCTAGTGGTGTCTTTGAGAATATAACTATTCCTGTGGTATCAATTAATGCTAGGTTATGGCCAACGGACCCAGATACTAATAGAAAACATATTCAAACTTATAATCTTTTCTATATAGAAGGAACAGGACATTTTCCAATGCTAGAAAAGCCAAAAGAATTCAACTCGATCTTAACAGAGGTTCTTGAATATATTGAGACCAAGAAGAATCTGTAGCGCACCAAACCTATAAGTTGCTGCACTCGGACTCTGTAGTTGTCGCGGTTTTTGCTAAAACAAAAGACTGCAAAAACAGCACCTACTTACTCGCCGGTGAGCAAGGCGTTAATACAGTCTCTTTAAAAATTGATTTCTAAATCGGTTTGGGGGCGTTTGCGAGATAGCTTCCTAAGGCGGAAAGGGGCATAAAGCGCCTTAGTGCTTTTGCACTATTTATCTATTTAGATTACACCATTTACGTTCATTTTCTCCCAATAGCGAGCGTAAAATCCAATTTTTCCTTTAACTAGATCGGATATAACGCTAAGACGGCCCAAATAGCCTGATAAGGTATCACAACAAAGTCGCTAGGCAATTAGTCCGACAGCATCCCTTGGTAATGGCATCGGAGTAAAGTAATGGTACTATTAGACTCTAGGTTTCCTGAAGCCTTTTAATACTTATTTATCAACGGTCGAGCTCTCTATGGATTTTCAAATTGGTTTCAATGAAGTTGAGATTGATGCGCTGGAAAATAAAAGTGTAGAAGCCGTTTGGACTTACTACAATATTCAAGGAAATCACCACTATATCGTGCCTGATGGTAGAACAGACCTTATCTTTACATTCGATGTTCAGGTGGGAGGGCAGTTAAGCAATATTATACCAATTATCTCTCCTCCTTTTACTAAAGCTCACTTAATAAAGATCGGTGCCTATCAAGGTTTCATCGGGCTTAGATTGAGAGCCGGCTGTGCTGGCGTGTTCCTAAACACGCCACTTTCTAAAATCTCAGGCTGCCTGCAATATGGAAAATACGCTGGAGAACATCTCCCTTGGATCGGAAATCTTTGTCGTGATAAAAACAATATAAGTCAACTAATCACGAATATTAACCAACATGTTTGTGCAACTCCATCACAGATAAAGTCTTCAATGATTGCGGATATTCTAAGCTTAATACACGAAGCTCAAGGTATCACGCAAATCAGTAACATTGCACAGCAGATAAAAGTGTCAGAACGAACAGTCAACAGAAAATTTACCAATGCTGTTGGTTTATCCCCCAAGCAGTTCTCATCTATAGTTAGGTTAAGGCGAGCGATTGATTGCCTAACTAACCCTGATTATGCCATTTCATCGATAGCTATAGATTGTGGCTTTTCAGATCAGGCCCACATGACAAGAGAGATCAAAAGC
>NZ_CEZLMY010000221.1:0-1942 GCF_983033635.1 Psychromonas sp.
AGTTAATAGTTTCAATAATTGAGTTGTTTGGAAACGAAAACTGAACTGTAGAGTAGGCAAAAATAAACAGTTAGAAGGTAAAAGTGAAATATATGTAAAATAATGACTTTAAGTTAGCTGAGGTTAAAGTTTAAGTTTCAATGTGTTATATGATTTGTGAGGTAATCAAAACTTATGTTTTCAGCCGTGCATTTTAATTTAAGGTCTAATGTGTGAAAATAACTTTCTTCGATTTTTAGTTGCTTGGCCTTAAGGTTGGTTCTGTTATGCGTATATTTATGCTTGTACTTATTTTTTTGTTGGCGGTGCAGCAATATCATTTATGGTTTGGCAAAAATGGTTTGCAGGATAATCATGCTTTAAGAAAAGAAGTTGAGATTGTAGTGGCAAGTAATGCTGAGTTAACACAACGTAACCAGATGATGTTTTCAGAAATTGAAGATTTAAAACGAGGCTCTGAAGCAATTGAAGAGCGTGCCCGTAATGAATTAGGCTTAGTGAAAGAGGGGGAAACCTTTTTCCGTATTGTCCCAAAAGAAGATTAATAGGATGAGTAAATTAAATTTAGTCGCAGTTCTTGTGGCCGCAGGTATTGGTAAACGCGTCGGTGCAGATATCCCCAAACAATATCTATCATTATTAGGGAAAACCATTATTGAACATAGTCTTGCCCCTTTTATTAACCATCCTGATATATGTAAAGTGGTTGTTTCTATTGCTAAAAACGATCGCTGGTTCTCACAGCTTGGCGTTTCCAAACACTTTAAAATAGAGGTGGTAGAGGGCGGTGAAGAGCGTGTTGATTCGGTATTATCTGCACTGCAAGTGATAAACGGAGATGATTATGTTTTAGTGCATGATGCCGCCAGACCTTGTATTTCCCGCTCTGATATCGATAAGTTAATCGCGCATGTGACGGTTTCAAAGCAGGGCGCCATTCTCGGCTCAAGAGTGCGCGATACGATGAAACGCAGTGATCCGCATGGGAAAATCATCAATACGGTTGAGCGTGAAAATTTATGGCATGCTTTAACACCGCAAATGTTTCAAAACAAAGCCTTGATTAAGGCAATTAGCAGCGCGAAAGATCCTCAAAATATTACCGATGAAGCTTCCGCTATGGAAATGTCTGGATTGCCTGTTACTATCATTGAAGGGCGAAGTGATAATCTGAAAGTAACACGTCAAGAAGATTTGAAACTTGCTGAGCTGTATCTGTCGCAATAAATTAATTATTGGAGAAAAAAATGATTCGTATCGGACATGGTTTTGATGTGCATAAATTTGGCGGGCAAGGCCCGATCACGCTTGGCGGTGTGAAAATCCCCTATTTTCGAGGTTTAATTGCTCATTCAGATGGCGATGTGGTCCTGCATGCTTTGTGTGATGCTATTTTAGGTGCGTTAGCACTGGGTGATATTGGTCGCCATTTTCCAGATGATGATCCTAAGTATGCCGGTGTTGATAGCCGTAAGTTAGTTGAAGATGTTTTTCATCAAACAAAAAATCGCGGTTATAAAATTGGCAATGTTGATCTGACAATAGTTGCACAAGCACCGAAAATGGCGTCATTTATTGATGATATGCGCTTACAGATTGCAGCTTTATTAGAAACCGAATCCCATAATATCAATGTCAAGGCAACCACCACTGAAAAGCTCGGTTGTATTGGGCGTGGAGAAGGTATTGCCACCCATGCCGTTGTCCTGTTAATGAAAAATAAGTAATTAAGAAAAAATAATGATCGAAAAAAATGAAAAACAACAATTTAGTTTAGATTTTAATTATCTGTATGGGAAACCCCAAAGTAGCGGACGGTTTAAACAGTCATGTGAGGATTTTAATGTCCAGGAAGATTTGGGGTTTGAATTGACAGGTGAGGGTGAGCATGTCTGTTTATGGGTGCAAAAAATAGGTGAGAATACCCAATTTTTAGCCCGTC
>NZ_CEZLMY010000221.1:1952-4739 GCF_983033635.1 Psychromonas sp.
CTGGCGAAATTTGCAGCTATCCCGGCACGCAATGTTAGCTACGCAGGCCTTAAAGATCGTCAGGGGGATACAAAACAGTGGTTTTCATTGCATATCCCTGGAAAAATCACACCCGATTTTTCGCAGTTTGAATCACCCGGTGTAACGATTTTAAAAGTTATTCGCCATAATAAAAAGATAAAAACGGGCGCGTTAGCAGGTAACTACTTTTCAATTGTTTTACGTGAAATTAGTGATAAAAGCGCGCTGCAAAAAGCATTACAGCAAGTGCAGGATGGTGTGCCGAACTATTTTGGGCAGCAGCGTTTTGGTTTTGATGGTAACAATGTCAATGCGGCTTTAACTATGTTTCAAGGACGAAAAATAAAAGATCGTTTTAAGCGCGGTATTTATTTAAGCGCAGCTCGCAGTTATCTGTTTAATCAAGTGATTTCTGCGCGTATCAAAGATGATTTGTATAAAAAACCATTGTTAGGTGACTGTGTTCAGTTTGTTGGCAATCGTTCTTTTTTTCCGTTAACGGATCTTGAGCCCGCGACAATGCTGCGTTTAGAGCAACGTGAAATCTGTTTAACCGCACCTTTATGGGGAGCGGGAGAGCTGACCTCTGAGTTAGATGCGAAAGAGTATGAAACAGCACTCTTATCAACTTACCAGGAGATTCAGGCGGGGTTGGCTAAAAATGGTTTGAAACAAGAGCGTCGACCTTTGTTATTAATCCCTGAAAAATTTAGTGCTACTTGGCTTGATGACAGTAGTGTAAAAATCGATTTTTATCTGCCATCGGGTTGTTATGCGACCAGTGTTTTGCGTGAATTAATTAGTGATTTTACGGCGACGTGATAATTATCAACTCTTTCGATATGTTTAGATAAATAATTTAACGCTAAGCCTGACTGTTAATAAAACCAACACTCAGATTTTTTAATTTACGAGATGAGAAAACACCGTGAAAATATTTTCCCCGCTTTATGGCAAAGTAATGCTTTGGTCAAAACATAAGCACGCGCCATTTTATCTGTATATGACCGCTTTTATTGAGTCCATTTTTTGGCCTATCCCTGTTGATATCATGTTAGCGCCAATGGCGCTTGCTAAACGCCAATTAGCTTGGCGTTTTGCGTTAGGCGCAACCATTTTTTCTGTTATTGGTGGTGCAGTTGGTTATTACATTGGTCATGCTTTATATGAGCCCGTTGTTTTGCCTTTTATAGAGTTCATGAGCTATCAGGATAAGATGCAAACAGCGCAAGCCTGGTTTTCACAGTGGGGGGTAATGGTTATTTTTATTGCCAGTTTTACGCCGATTCCCTTTAAAGTGTTTACCATTACCGCCGGTGTAATGAGTATGGTGTTTTTACCCTTTATGTTGACAGCATTAATTGGTCGAGGTTTGCGTTTCTTTGTAGTGGCTGGTTTAATGGTTTTAGGTGGTGAAAAGATGGAAGCGAAACTGAGTAAATATATTGATATTTTGGGGTGGATAACAATTTTGCTTGCCGTAATTTTATATTTAATAGTGAAGCACTAACTGCTTGTGAAATATTTTGCTGTTTTTATCGTACTTTTCTGGGGGCTGTCAGGGTGTTCATCATCAGGCTCCAGAGCCCCTGTTTCCGATCTGACCTTAAGCAAAAGCAAACATAGTGCCCCCTCTAAAAGTTCTTCGAAGAGCAGTTTCTCTGCTAAAAAATTAAAAAACTACAAAGTTAAAGCCGGTGATACCTTGTATGCAATTGCATGGAAATCGGATCTTGACGTTAAAACATTAGTTAAGCGTAATAATTTAAAGCCACCCTATACTATTTACGAAGGACAGATATTAAATCTAATAGAAAAAAAGCAACAAAAACCTAGCAAGGCAAAAAAAACAACTGCAAAAAGTGACCTCTCTTCACAAAAAATAGATAAAAACGCTTCAACACACTGCACAGGTCAAAGCTGCAATAAAAACAGCAATGAAAAGGTTGTACAGAAAAAAACAAAAGCATATTCTGCAAACAAGGCTGATGGAAAAGTAGCTAAAACAACAATAAAAAACAAACAAACGAACAATAAAAAAGTAAGTGTCTGGCGTTGGCCTGCAAAAGGGAAGTTAACTAAAACGTTTTCCTCCTCGCAAGTCGGGATGAAAGGAATTAGTCTTGTCAATCAACGTGGAACAGCTATCTATGCAACCACATCTGGTAAGGTTGTTTATGCAGGTAGTGGTTTACGCGGTTATGGCAATCTAATTATTATTAAACATAATTATGATTATTTAAGCGCTTATGCACACAATGAAAAACTATTAGTTCGTGAGAATGAAAAAATTAAAGTGGGCCAAAAAATAGCAATAATGGGCGATAGCGGCACTGAAAGTGTGCATTTACACTTTGAAATCCGTTACCGTGGTAAATCAGTCGATCCGTTACGTTACCTGCCAAAGCGGTAAATATTCGGCATCCAGCATCATTATTGTGCAATAAACCTAGATTATCTTTAATTATATAAGGGAATGTTATGGGCCATTGCAACACAACTCTTAGAGCGAAAAAGAAGAATTTAAGTATTCAAAAAAAGGGGATATTAGCTATGGGTAAAGTGGCTAAAAGCAATTTACAAGAATGTCAAGATGACAGAACTATAGATAAAAATATAGATAAAAATGTAGATGCAAACAAAGTAACCGCAAGTAGTGAATTAAAAATAATGGATGCCACTCAACTCTATCTCGGTGAGATTGGTTTTTCTCCATTATTAACAGCTCAGGAAGAGGTGTATTACGCACGTCGCTCATTACGCGGT
>NZ_CEZLMY010000222.1:0-601 GCF_983033635.1 Psychromonas sp.
GTTTTTATCTGAAAATTAACTAATGATCACTAATACCAATCTGGTTTCGGCCAGCTTCTTTAACTATATATAGGCTGAATTATAAGCGCTGCTTTTTATCATAAAATCAACTAATGCTCACTAATACCAATCTGGTTTCGGCGAGCTTCTTTAGCTATATATAGGCTAAATTATCAGCGCTGTTTTTATCTGAAAATTAACTAATGATCACTAATACCAATCTGGTTTCGGCCAGCATCTTTAGCTATATATAGGCCCATATCAGCTGTTTTAATCCAGGTTTTATAATCAGGAATATTGCCCGTGATATGTGCGATTCCGATACTTGCAGTTACTTTTACAAGCTTTCCTTGATAGTAAAATTCACATTCCTCAATCGACTGCCTAATACGCTCAGCAACGAAACGGGCATTTTTTAAGTCAGTATCAACCAGGATCAAGGTAAACTCTTCGCCGCCATAACGCCCGGCTATATCTGTTGTACGCATGTTTTTACGTAAACAATTAGCGACTTCACGTATCACTTCATCACCAAATGGATGTCCATAGGTATCGTTAACTTTTTTAAAGTGATCGATGTCAAGCATGATTAATGCTGATG
>NZ_CEZLMY010000222.1:611-4716 GCF_983033635.1 Psychromonas sp.
CTGATGATTGTTGCGTGCGAGTATGACGCTTATATTCACGGAAACAACATTCACGCCAGTAACCTTGGTTGTTTAACTGGGTCAGGTTGTCTGTATGGCTTAGGTGCTCCAATTTAGTATTTGCTTCTTGAAAGGCTTGTTTATTTAAAGCAACATCAGTGACATCGTAAATAATCATACATATTTGAGTCACTTTACCAGCAATGTCTGTTAAAGGTAAAAAGGTGACATTTTGGTACATAAATCGTGCACTACTGGTTATAGGGCGGTAACTTTTGAATTTAAAAAGAAACGGACGCTGTTCCCAAGTGGTGAACGCTTTGTTTTTTAATAAACAAACGCTGTTCATTTTTTGTTGCAGCCACTCTTTTGGGATATCTTCAAATAGTTCATTTAATTTTCGATCTACAATATGAGCGGCTAATAGTCCCGAATGATTTTCCATAAAACCATTCCAAACTTTCACATTCATATCAAAGTCGATAATAACCAGCCCAACATCGATATTTTGAATCATATCTATAAGCCAATGAATATCTTTAAGTTCAATACTATTACTCATTAGTTCAACAGGTATCCTATTTTGTTAGTGAGGGTATCAATGGAGTCTTCAGTAAATAAAAGCAATAAATCACATTTGATATTGTAATTTTCAATTCGGTAGTTAACTTCAATGGCCAGTGTTTTTTGCCAATGACTTTGTCTGTCTTGAATCAGATCGTCAACGTGACAGTGTTGGCCAAGTACATTAGGTTGACCTTGACTAAAATGGATGTCGAGCTGCTGCGCGAGTCCATTTAAAAATGCACCAATAAGAATATTTGAAATATCGTTCATTACTTCAATTTCAATGTGGTCATTAAGTGCTTCGTGGTATTTAAGCAGCTTTGCCATATCGGCGAAACTGGAATCATGGAAAATAATGATTGCTTCTCCACTAATCCCTGAGCTGATAAAACCCTGACAAACGGCTGATACATTGTCATCACTGGCAATGGAAGTTAATGCCATATGTAATTCACTCGTTTCTAATGTATTTACATTGGGGATAGGTAGTAATACAAATACATCAAGCAAACGGGCCAATAAGTCACCTGCTTTACCCATTGCTATATTTGAAACTTCCTGCAAGGCATCTCGTAAACTGATATTTTCCTGGTTTTCTGCATCTTCTAGTAAGTTATGGCTACCTGCTTTATAAATGCCGTACGAGGCTAATATCTCTGTCAGTACTTCTTGATTAATTGGCTTTTGAATAAAGTCGATAGCCCCCATTTCACGCACTTTTTTGTGTGCTTCTGGCTGAATATCTCCAGAAATAACAATCACAAGTGCGGGAAGATCTTCTTTACAAATGGCTTCAAGTACTTGATAACCGTCCATAACTGGCATGTTAAGATCTAAAAAAACCAGATCACCTTTACCTTGCCTGATTGCCTCAATACCTAATTCACCGTTTTCGGCAAAGCTGATGGTGATATCCCAATCGTTAGGCAATGAGCGAGCAATAGACTTACGAGCAAGTGCCGAATCGTCACAAATTAAAACAGGTAATGACATAATTTTCCTAGAATAAATCTTTTCTTCTGACTTAAAAATCGATCGAGTAAGGCGTTGAATGTGAATTATTTATCTACCAATAATAAATGAATAATGCTATCTAGTTCCATCGTTTTTTATTAGAAAAGAGAGCTTATACTTATCAAAACAGAAAAATGTGAACTGCACTGCCAGATATTTGTTTTTTGACAATGATAATAGCAAATTTATTATTTTTAGTTCTTACTCAGAGATGCCGTATTGTCAGCTTTTGTCGTATTTTATCAGCAATGCTTCCCATTCAAATTACTATAAATATCAATCCTTACTTATCACTTTAATTTTCTGTAATAATATCTTTTTCTTGCAAAGAAAATCGTTAATTGTGGCGCTTATTGCTGGTTCACATTGCCTTATTGATTTCTGAATAGTTAACAGCTTAATTGCGCTGTATTTTTACACTTACTGTCTGCTCTACAGGCGTGGTATAGCTCTTTTATCATCCCATTATATTTTTAAGATTATTTTAATAAAAGTGCCATTTTTATTTTTGGTTACGGCTTTTTCGGAGAGTAAAATTAAAATGCAATAAACAAAATAATTTACATTATAGAATTTATTGAGCAGCAGTTATACTAGCGCCTGAAAAGGTGCTGATGCCTTTAATTGAGTTAAAGGAAAGATCTGTGAGAGTTATACTAGCACCTATGGAAGGCGTAGCTGATGCCTTTATGCGTAATTTGCTAACTGATATTGGCGGTTATGACCTGTGCGTAAGTGAATTTATTCGTATTGTCGACCAATTATTACCAAGAAAAGTATTTCGTAGAATGTGTCCTGAACTTTATAACGGAAGCAGGACTGAAGCAGGCGTTCCAATAAGAGTGCAATTACTGGGGCAAGATCCGCAATGGATGGCTGAAAATGCATACCGAGCAGTTGCAATGGGCTCGCACGGTTTGGATCTGAATTTTGGCTGTCCTGCCCGAACTGTGAATAAAAACCTTGGTGGTGCTTCCCTGCTGCGAGATCCAGAATCAATATACCAAATAGTAAAAGAGGTCAGGGGCGCAGTTCCGGATGATCAGGTTTTGTCTGCTAAAATTCGACTCGGCTGGGATTGTAAAAGCCAGTGTGTAGAGATTGCGCAAGCTATTCGAGATGCAGGTGCTAAAGAACTTACTGTTCATGCTAGAACAAAAGAAGAGGGCTATAAGCCACCTGCGCATTGGCAGTATATCAAGCTGATTAAAGACTCGATTGATATTCCTGTTATTGCCAATGGAGAGATCTGGAGCAAGGCTGATTACATTAAATGTAAAGAAGTAAGCGGTTGTGATGATGTGATGATTGGCCGTGGTGCTGTTGCTATTCCTAATTTGGCAAGAGTTTTAAAAGGTGGTGACAAGATGCAGTGGTGTGAAGTAAAACAGCTGCTTATTAAGTACAGCGAGATTGAAACCACTGGTTCAAAAGAGAAATACTACCCGCAGCGCATCAAACAATGGTTGAGATACATTGCGATGCAATACACAGAAGGGCAAGAGCTATTTATTAGAGTCCGATCCATCAAAAGTACAAATGATATTCTTAAGGCGTTAGCAGAATAAAAAATGTAGTGCTGCAAATTTATTGTGAATCAGCTTGATATACAGCGCCTCCAATATTGACAAAAACCACGCCCGATCCATTCCCATCAGAGAAATTGCGATTTTTTCGTGATCTGCTTCGCGTTTTCTGAAAGCTGATATTATTCCTGCAAGCAGAATTGCGCGGGATAAATAAGAAAATACTTTAACAATGAACAAGATGTGATGGAATCCAGTCAGTTGAGGGGAGTGTTGAATGTTTGGTGTTTTTTTGATGTCTGGACTAACCTTCTAACGATTTATAAATGAATGCAACTTACTAGCGATTAAAATGTAAGCATTGCTTAGCTTAATCTTATTTTTTGAAGTGAGGAACATATGACCGTAGAGCAAATAGAAGTGACTTTACATCATGTTTTTGACCACATGATATTAAATAACCATCTAGAGGGCTTGGCACGCAAAGCTTCGAAAAGATATGTAGTGAAAAAAGGATTTTCAACAATCATTGCAGATGAAATTGTTGAGCATGTCTTTCATTAATTGAGGAGGGAATTATTTATTAAACCAGTATTTATCTGTATATATTTCTCTATTGTTTATGTAAATCGTTTTTAATATAAATAATAGAGGAAATTTGCTCTCTTTTTCTCCTCCTCGCTCGAATATATGAGACAACTGCTTGCACATAACCATGCAACTATTTACCCTTAGGAACTAAAATTTTAATTCAGAGTAATAACAGATGACATCAAGCACGCTGCAGCTAATAAAAAACAGTATAAAAAGCATTCCTGATTATCCACTTCCTGGCATTATCTTTCGCGATGTAACCAGTTTAATTGAAAATGGTGATGCATTTGCAGCCACTATTAAGTTGTTTGTTGAACGTTATAAAGACAAGAATATTGATAAAGTTGTCGGTACAGAAGCGCGTGGCTTTATTTTCGGCGCGCCATTAGCGGCCGCAATTGGTG
>NZ_CEZLMY010000223.1:0-1264 GCF_983033635.1 Psychromonas sp.
GTGTATTAGTAACAATGACGACTAATACTCTGTTGAACCATAGTGAATAACGATTACTTTGTGAATGGAGGAAGCATCATGGAAGACAGATTCATTACATATAGAAGTGGTTATAAATATCAATTAGCTTCAAACTATTCTGTTGATACTGGTTTAAATATAGATGCTGATATTGATGACAATAACTTTCTTAAATTAGACTCGAAAGGGATAATCCATATTAAAAAAGGTTATGCTTGGGATGGACCGTCTGGTCCAGTTTTAGATACAAACGAAAATATGAGAGCTTCTTTAGTACATGATGCACTTTATCAGCTAATGCGAAATGAGTTCCTAGATCCTGACGTACATAAAGATGAAGCTGACAAATTATTCAGGAAGATATGCATTGACGATGATGTTCAGGAAGAAATAGCTCAAGTGTATTATCTAGGTCTTCAAATTGGAGGTCAGCCTTCGACTGACCCAAGGAATAAAAAAGTAGTACATATTGCCCCTGATCCACGTGCATAACAAAAAGCACCATGCGACAGTTTTTACTCGGCTGTTTGGGAGGGAATTGAGTGTTGTGATTACGGTTTTTAGAGTGATTTCACATTCTGTGATAATTCAACTTAACTCATTAAGCCCATGGTTTTAGGACGATTTACAAAGTCTGTAAAGTTTGTTCGGTCATTTGATGTCCTGAAAACACTGGGGGCATACCTTAATACAGTGCCATTCAGACTTGACCCTCCCAATACTTCTTACCGCACCCTGTCTTATTATTAAAATTCACAGAGAAGACAACTATCCTGACATAGGAGGGCAGAATAGGTTATAATAGGCGCGCTAAATCCACGCTGACTTTTAATTGTTGGCTAGAGTGATTGGAATTATATTCAGCTTTAATTAGCTTTTAGAAAATTGACGCTAAAAGTATTTCCACATTTCTGCATTTCTGCATTTCTGCATTTCTACATTTCTGCATTTCGACATTTCGACATTTCTGCATTTCGACATTTCGACATTTCGACATTTCGACATTTCGACATTTCGACATTTCGACATTTCTACATTTCTACATTTCTACATTTCTACATTTCTACATTTCTACATTTCGACATTTCTACATTTCGACATTTCGACATTTCTACATTTCTACATTTCGACATTTCGACATTTCCACATTTCGACATTTCCACATTTCAATATTTCGACATTTCCACATTTCAATATTTCGACATTTCGACATTTCGACATTTCGACATTTCGACATTTTTAC
>NZ_CEZLMY010000223.1:1274-4704 GCF_983033635.1 Psychromonas sp.
ATCCAAAATATTAATAGGAAGAAAAAATGGAAATCACCATAATTGGATCTGGCAATGCTGGTTCTGCTTGTGCGTTTATGGCTGCTGAGGCAGGACATAAAGTTAGACTATTGAAGACTTCGAATCAGATTACTCATGATGAACATTTTGAAGCAATGGTCAGCAATAAAGGAATATATTGTATTGATAACACAAAAAAAGGACATTTTACAGACAGCGCGGATGATGCCGAAAAAACCTTCCAACCATTAGAATTGATTACTCGGGACCCTAAAGAAGCGATTGAGGGGGCGGATGTGGTCATGATTTTCATTCAAACCACATACCATCGGGCTTTAGCTGAAAGAATCGCAAAATATTTTCAAGATGAGCAGCTGGTTATCTTAATTCCTGGATATGCAGGTAGTATATTCTACAGCCAATTTTGCGATAATAGCCCAATCTTTGCCGAGGGTGAATCTACCCCGAATGACGCAAGAGTGGTTGAACCTGGCACCGTGAAAGTATTATTTAAAAATGTCAGAAATTCACTGGCATTTAATCCCGCCGCAAGAACGGAAGAGGGAATGGCCGTTGCATCCCGTTTGTTTCCTGCCTACAACATTGAAATGAATAGTGTTCGAAAAAATATATTCGAATCTGCATTGCATAATCCCAATATCATTGTTCACACAGTGGGACTGTATGTTATGTATCCAATGCTTGAGTATTGTGCAAAACATCACCCTGATGAAGTTCCATATATGTACAGAGACGCACTTTCAACTGAAATGGCATGGCTGATGATAGAAAAATTGGACGCGGAAAAAATGGCGGTTTTAAGTGCGCTAGGCTGTAAACCAATTCCTTATCTAGACGCGTGTTTATTCAGAAATGAAAAAGATCTGACGCAAGAGCCTCGAGAAGTTTTTGAAAGCTATAAAATCTCATCACCTCCAGGGCCTTATAGTTTCGATAATAGGTACATAACTGAGGATGTTCCTATGGGGCTGGTTTTATTATCATCATTAGGTGAAAAATTAGGTATTAACATGCCTGAGTGTAATCGTTTGGTCGAGATGTGCGGCGGCATTTTAGGAAGAGATTTTTATAAAGAAGGTAGAACGCTGGCTTCGCTAGGGTTAGATGAACTCACAAGGGAAGGTTTATTAGATTTTGTTGTGGGAAACATCGCGCCAACCAAAAAGCTAATTGCATCGTAACGAACTGGCATCCACACTGATTTTATCTTCCTCCTTGTTGATATAAGTGCATGGCTAAGCCAAGGCATACCCAGGTTTGCTTGGAGGCAACTTCATACTACCACCTTGTAAATCGGGTGGTTAAGAGGAGCTACCTGATGGGCGATGATAGTGTCATTAGTAGCTTCATATATGTATTTGAATAAAACGGTTAAAAAATATTTTACGTTAACAGGTGTAAATAAGTAATCGCCATTTAACAAGGCACTAAAATCGGACAAAAAACTGTAGTGGCTAAATCAAATTGGCCACGGATTTGTAAGATTTTTAAGTCGTAAAAGGGTACAAAACGCCTTAGGGATTCCAACTGTCAACATGCTTTATAATAATCAATTCACTTCGATATCTCATTTCTGGTTTACAAAATAACATTAAGATTTTTATCGGAATAATATTGAGTGTCCAGTCTTTTACCAAGACCTAAAAAAACGGGGACCAAAGCCTAAAAATGACAAGTAAACAAAGCAAAACAAAAACAAGTTATTACCGCAGGCTTCTCGTTGCTTATTTGATCGATACTGGCATCAATACGCCACCGCTAATTTTAGAAGCTACGGGGATGCCTAGACGCACTTTGCAAGACACAATTAAAGCCCTTGCGGAATTGGATATAGAGTGCGTGGATGCTGGCGGTACAATAAATAAAAGTTATTCAATAAAGTCATGGGGCGCTATCAACAGAGCTTGGATTAAAAATAACTTACAGCACGTCAAGGACGTTCTCGAGTCTTGTTGAGTTAATTAATATTTAGTGAAAGTAAATTTTTCATCAATGAAGTGGTCAAGTATATTTGCCACAAATTTGCGCCTTTGTAAGGCTCTTTGGGGGCGTTTGCGAGTTAGCTTTCTAAGTCGCAAAGGGAAACAAACCGACTTAGCTTTTTGTTTAAGTCGAGTATGATATTTCCTTTAATGTAATGATTTAAAAGAATAGTAAGGTATGGATGTCCTCCCTTTTATTCTTTCCATGCAGAAAACTCTAAGCTCTGCTGGCTGCTCTACTACTTTACATAGCGCATCGTAGGGATGATGTTTATGCTGCTGGTGGTCTTTTTGATTATGTGCAAAGCGGATTCAGGAATGGTTTATCCCTGAGTGATTAGCTTATTGATTACTATAGAGGGGGTTGCGTTTAACTTAAAGCGGCTATCGGCGAAATAGAACGAATAAAGGTTTGGCCGTTTAATATCTCGTGTTATAACAAGTTAATCAACTAGACTAAAAGTAGTGCCTGTTTAGGTATTGGTTTTAAATACAATCTACTTGATAGACGCTTAATATATTATTAACAATGTTAATGGAGAAATTTATGTCTAAAGGTCAAGATTCAAAAAAAACAGTTAAAAAGAAACCTGAAAAATCGTTGAAAGAAAAGCGCGAAGCGAAAAAGGAAAAAAAAGCGGGTAGGTAATTGATGCGCTGCTTAATAATAGATACTCAGTGTTAACAAAACCCTTAAAGCATTTAAGTTTGGCAGTCACTTGCCAAAATCATTTATATCTTCCTAACTATATTACTAAGCCGGTTTGCAATGCAAAGCGGCTTAGGTATTTCAGCTCTCTAATCTAGAAATAGTTAATCTCACTCTAGGGCTTAATCCCCGTTCACAAATATGATAAATACCTGAGCTGCAATGCGCTTTATTACCTGTGAAAGGAAAAAGCATGATGCAATCGCCATTTAAAAAAAACGCTGAGAGTAGGATGAACCCTAGTTTAAATTCTTGCTAAAACAGGGATTTATTTGTTTATATGATCCTTACATCAGAGAGATATTATGAAGCAAGCAAACGTTTACCAACCTTTTTTGTTTTCAAGTTTCCAACGCAGACATAGCCTTACGTTAAGTGATTTAAAATGGAAAGCCTTTGAACAGCATGATTTTTTAGGGGATGGTGAAGACTGGGCTCTGCTACTGGAAAATATGCTTTCAGAAAAGAACCCTGCGTTACTGGAAAAACTCACCTTTGGTGATGAGACTCTGATGTTTTGTATTCGCAGCGCAGATAAAGATGCATTGCATGAAATAGCAGAAATGGTCTTTGCATTTTATGATGATGAGGCTTTATTAGATGCCTGCATCACCCGTTACGCTCAATATGAATTTGAGCCTGAGTTAGTTTGATTATAATTGTAACCTATTGGTTCGCCCCTAGATTTGTAGACAACTCATATTATATCGGGGGCGAA
>NZ_CEZLMY010000224.1:0-1141 GCF_983033635.1 Psychromonas sp.
TGTTTTACATCCGCATTTTATTTCACTGAGCTTTATTTTGAAAGGTGAATGGAAGATGAACAAGCGGTTCACTTCTGGTGAAAACGACGTCGCTTATGATAGCCACATGTTGTTGAGAACAACTATTTTAAAACTTAAACCTGAGGAATTGACCATGAAAAAATTATTACCTTTAATCGCACTGCCTATGTTATTTGCAGCTAATGCTAATGCCGCTTTTGTTGGCACCCAAGCGGCGCACAGCGGCGCACCGCACATCACTATCGCGCAGTTCAAAAGTGAAACAGATGTAGGAGAGAGCAGCGGGTTGTTCGATATGGTGCTTACTGGTGCTAAAGCTGACGAAAAGGAATATGTCTTAAAGGGTCACATCCAGAACCAGATTGACAGGGACAGTTACACTATCGCAGATGACAGCGGCGCTATCATTGCAGACATTAATGCCAACCTATTTAACGGTCGTGATATCACAGCGCAAGATACCGTGGTGTTATACGGAGAAGCAGATTACGAAGATGTAGGTCTGACTTTTGATGTAGACAGACTTGAGGTGGTTAAAGCTAAATAGCCACATATCATCTAGCCGCACCGGCCTGGCGCCGGTTTTCGCTGTTAGATGAACTCCAATCACTATCGACAGGTTAAGTCTGCTCTGAGCATGTTTTTACCATTACAATTTAGCAGTTGAGAAATAAACTATGGATATAATCATTTTGTTTACTGGTGCATTGCTAGATGCATTGTTTATTTCCGGACTTTTTGTTCCTGGTGAACTCTTCCTGCTTTCTGCTGGTGGAAAACTGCAGGAGGGGGTTATAGTCGCTGTGCTGGCTGTCATTTTAGGAGGCTTCCTAGGAGACCAAATTAGCTACTTGCTTGGTCGTTACCACGGCGGTAAAAGTTTGCGCTGGTTAGTAAGGCGTTTACCTAAATCTAAACGTTATGTTGCTAAGGCACGTTTTCTGTTACATAGAAAAACAGTTCCTGTGCTGATGGTTTCTCGTCTTCTAGGGCCTGTTAATGCGTTTGTACCATTTCTGGCTGGAAGCGCGAAGATTAACTGGTGTCGTTTTACTCTATTAAGCTCAGTCGGTCTATTGATCGGTATTGGCCAGTTTGTTTTTTGGGGATATTTGTTAGC
>NZ_CEZLMY010000224.1:1151-4669 GCF_983033635.1 Psychromonas sp.
TTCAAGAGATTAAAATATTACTGCTGGAGCATGCTGCATTAATCGTTTTAACCGCTTTAGCTTGTGTCTTTTACTACTGCCTGCGAAGCAAAAAAGCAGGTTATTTGCGGTCGAAAACTTTTGCAGTGTTTGTTATTGGGCTGCTAACGCTTAATTATTACCATTTTTTTATTAAAGATAATCGGGTGAAGCCGGTGATCGCAACCGTGCCTTTATCGCTTAACGAAATAGATTATAGTGCATACCCAGGTCGGTCTAATATTTATCCAGCACAGGCAATAAACGTGCTGTTAGTCGGGAATAAACCTGATGAGCTGATGACAGAACTAGGCTGGAAGCGTAACAAAACCTTCAGTAGAGACAGCATCTCATTTTCAGATTACCTAGATCTATTACAGCAGGATATGCCGCCTATCTCTGACTTATACTGGAATGGGCAATCCCAATGGCAAGCGTGGCAGTTAGAGGGGACATTAACCAGCCGTAGTCATATCCGCTGGTGGCACGCCGGGCAGTCTAAACAATCTGGACAAGATATCTGGGTGGGAGCATTAAGTTATGATGACGGCTTAAAGTTGTCTCACTATCGAGGTCTGTTAACTATGCTGCATGATACCGATCCGCAAGTTGATAAAGAACGTAATCAATTACAACATTCGATAGAAATATCTCAAGATGACTGGAAAACCAAAAAGGTGATTCCTGAAAAAGAAAATATAATGCCAGAAAGACGTGAATACGTTACTGACGGCTCCGTTTTGTTAATTGAAGAAATCTAGGGATAGCATAACCATAGTGCTAAGCGGCATTAAAAATACAGGAAAACAATCCTATCCACTATCTTAGCCGGCTGTTATTGAATAGTTAATTGACAGGTGTGTTTGCGTGAACTGAAAATGAACAGTGAATTCACCTCTGGTAAAAGGAGCTTCGCTTATGATGCTTTCATACTAAGAAATGCAGCATTACCTAACCTAACGAGGAATTTACCATGAAAATTTTAACAATTTTAATCATCCTATTTGCAGCCCTTTTTTGCCTTAATATAGTTTTTGAAGTCGTTGATGTTATATTCGATATATTACTTGAACCAGTGGAGTTTCTCTTTGAACTGCTTATGGATGGTGTGGATTTTGATGATGGTTTAGAAATTGAATTTGATTAACTAATCACAGTTAAAATATTGCTGATATCAATATTATTACAGGCTGGTACATTCGAATGTATTAGCCTTGTTATTTTCCTTCCCTATCTATTGCTACTTTCCTTATTCTATCAAGAGCAAAGCAGATCCTTGTTAGTTTAAAAGTGGTTCTCTTCCGCTCGCGGCTTTATTCTTATTAGCGGGTCTTTGCCCACGAAAATCTATATCCATCCCCATCAACATAATTATCTATTACAGACAAATACGCAAAACAAAAATAAAAACATAACAAAATACTTCACTAAATTGATTTTAAAGTCTTTTATTTGTGTGAATGGAATATGAACAGGCCGTTCACTTCAGGTCAAACAGTCTGCCTTTATTATGTCCCTATGTTGTGCAAAGCACTATTTTATATTCAAAAATGAGGAACAGATTATGCCGCCTATCAGTATTGTTATTATTACTTTAAATGAAGAAAAACGTATCGCCCGCTTATTGGATGACTTATGTCAGCAGACTTCGCAAAATTTCGAAGTGATTGTGGTTGATTCCAACAGCTCAGATAACACTCTTAACGTTGCGGCTGGCTACGTGTCAACACTGCCTTCTTTAACTCTTCATCGTATGGATACAAAGGGAGTCAGCCTAGGGCGAAATACGGGAGCCGGTCTGGCACGCCACGAGCGTATATTATTCTTAGATGCAGATGTGCGTTTACCTGATAATTTTCTGGAAAATGCGCAGTGTCAGTTATCTGACAAGAAGTTAGAAGTGGCAGGGGTGTACATGGGATCTGATGAACTGGCCTTACGTCATCGCATTGCCTATGGTGCTTTTAATATTGGACTTGCGTTAACACAGTACGTCTTTCCAACCGCTGTGGGAGCTTGTATTTTTTCTAGCCGTGAGATACATAATAAGATTGGCGGATTTGATGAAGACATCATACTTTGCGAAGACTGCCACTATGTTAAGAAAGCGTCTAAAATCACACGCTTTCGTTATCTTAATATGACATTTAGTTTTGACCCAAGACGTTTAGAGCAGGATGGTATGTTCAGTACCGGGTGGATTTATTTAAAAGCTAATATTCGTCGTTTTTTTTGCGGAGAAATGCGTAATAACGAAATTGAGTATAAGTTTGGTCACTATAACTAAATCACTGATGACAGCTGGCCGGTATATTAACAATCCGGCCCATTTATTATGAATATTTACAGGGGCGTGCATGCCGCCGCCTGTGTAACATAGCAAAACATATCTACTATTCCGCCTTTATTAGTATAAGCCGCATTCTGATTACTATTCTTGTTGTTGAATTTTGTATTCATCTTTTAAAATAATTCCATTAACAATAAATTGTTGTAATCAATTGTTTTAGAAGATGTTTATCTTGTTCTTCTGCAGGGGTTATAAACGTGAATGGAAGATGAACAAGTAGTTCACTTCAGGTAAAGACGACGACGCTTATGATAGCCCCATGTTGTTGAGAACAACTCTTTTAAAACTTAAACCTGAGGAATTGACCATGATAAAATTACTACCTTTAATCGCTCTGCCTATGTTATTTGCTGCTAACGCTAATGCAGCTTTTGTTGGTGCACAAGCTGCAAACAGCGGCGCACCGCACATTACTATCGCACAGTTCAAAAGCGAAACAGATTTAGGTGAAAGCAGCGGGTTGTTCGATATGGTGCTCACTGGTGCGAAAGCTGACGAGAAGGAGTATGTACTGAAAGGTCACATCCAAAACCAGATTAATAGAGACAGTTACACTATCGCAGATGATACCGGCAGCATTATTGTAGATATCAACGCGAACTTGTTTAACGGCGTCGATATCACGGCACAAGATACTGTGCTGTTCTATGGCGAAGCGGATTATGAAGATGTTGGTCTGATTTTTGATGTAGACAGACTAGAAGTAATCAAAGCTGATTAATGAGTTAGCAGCCTTGCGCCTGATAAATGCAAGAAACAGTCAACAAGGAATAGGTTATGTTTGAACTACTTTTTATCGCCCTATGTGAAACTATCTGGTTCAACCTGGTTAACTTTTTGACTGATTTGTTAGCTGTAGGCATTTGGGCGTATTAACGATTTATCTGATCACTAAAGCAGTACATTATAAGAGAGGGACAGTGGGTCTTGTTATTGCTGTCAACCTGTAACCATCTCTTTTACCACCGATAAAAGCCAGTTCATATTATGTACTGGTTTTTTTTTGTATCCGTATCTTTAATCATTTTCTTTTTCATTAAAAAATAAACTCTGTAATTTATTGTTTTGTAAGTGTTTTGTGTTTTTTTTTGAAATATGAATGGAAGATGAACAAGTAGTTCACGTTTAATAAAGCGAGCCTAATTTATTC